>JAGVEG010000041.1 GCA_020058355.1 Candidatus Berkelbacteria bacterium | reverse complement strand
TAGGTGTTGAGGATATCCGTTGTGCGCAACAATCAATCTCATTTTCTGATGAGCAGCTAGCTCTAACGGAACGATTACTGCTCCAGCGGTTGGCCTCCTCACTTCGTTTTGAAGAACTCATTGAGCTAGAGAGTATCGAGGCGGCTGTCTACTTGGCGAATTATTGTACTGATGAGAAGCAGTTTGATTCGCGAGAAAATGCACGCAAGGCATTGCGTGGGATTGAAAAGATTTTTGAGTGCTATCCAGATGATAAGAAGCAAGCCATTCTGGCAGCTCTCAGTGATGATACACGCTTCTGTCTTGAGCAGTTTGTTGATTCTACATCGCCGCTTCGCAGATACATCAAAGATGAGTACCTCTTCGATTACATTAGCTATTTATCAGATCCAGAAAAGCTAAAGGATCGCATGGAGCTCACCGCAGCACTCACAAGTGCAGGTCTTGGTGAGCAAGAGCTTCAGAATGTATTTATTTGGGGTATTACCACGGTGTCTAATGAGCAATCGATTACACGGGCTGAGTTACTTGCTGAGCACGGGTATCCAATACATGAGCACTTTAGTGCCCATAAAGACGAGTTACTCCGCTCCTTAGCGTTCTCGGCAACCAACCTAGCAAATGCACCACGGTGTGCAAAATTAATGGGGCTTACTGTCGAAGATCTTGTGCCAGGGCTTACTCCACATGTGCGAGAGCTAATCGCTCAGAAAATTGGTATCAGTTACCGGGAAGATGTGACACGTGCTAAAGAGTTGGCTCAAGCCTTCGGGGTATTATCTGGAGTTGATTGGCGACAACTAGTGCGTGAGAGCTTTCCATTTGAAAATGCTAGCCTACCAACTAGGAATATGGCTCAAGTAGATCTTTTGGTTGAGGCGCATGAGGTGGGGCTGGACGTAGTGCTGCGAGCAGTAATTCAGAAAACTTTTACTACACATGAGGGGGAATCATTACTGGGTGAGGCTCTGCTTTTTCATGACGATGATTCGCTTCCTGAAGAGGTCAAACAGCACATTTTTGAGGCACTTCGAAGTATTGTATTGGAGGCACCGTCGGGGGTAGTACCGGGTATACCAAGTCGTACCGAGTGTGTGCGTAGTCTGCGTTCAGCTACCTACCGCTTCCATGAGTTACAGCGGGGTGGATTTGAACGCGTATCTCATGAGGAGTTGCAAAAAGTTACGGCACTTTTCCGTGAGTTAACAATAATCATCCGTGAGCAGTGGCAAGAAAGCCCCGCTGCCCTTGCTGGCTTTCATCAGGTTGCAATGCAGGTTGATGCATTCTCCATTGAAGACCTTCCTTCCTTGCGAGGCGTGACCCCTGAGGCCTTTAAGACTGAAAGTAAGTTGACTCACAAAATTATGGATGGCCAGCTTGCCATACTTACTGGTGAAGAGCTATTGTTGAGTGCACTTGTTTCGCTACATCCGCCCTTCCAGCAACTAATCGAGGATCCAAAGAAGCTGGGTGGTGTTCGTAAAGAGGTCCTTGCACTTGTACAGAATTACATTGCCGAGGTTATTGGTGAAGATGAGGTCTCTATCGCGTATCGTAAAGTAACAGCCTATCTTGAGAATATTGTGCAGGTATATAGTAGTAGCGACAGCACCTTAGTAGATCGTCGAGGACTTTTCCTTGCGCGCATGAAGCCATCTGATACTCAGGACCCAGATGTTACTGCAAGGCTTGGAGAACTTGGTGGAAATATACAAGAATTTCAAAAATTTCTTCGAACTGAATTCGAAGACCTCCTTATACGTTCAGGTTCACTTGAATATCTTGGGGATCTTGAGCGATTGCAATCACGTACAGAAGGAGAAGAGGTTGCTGGGAAGATTCAGGCACTCCGTGATGTAAGATCAAAAGCGAGTGAGCGTAACCGTCAGTTGGTTACTGGGTACGTTGATCAAGAGGGTAAGCTTGATTATACGGCAATTGTGCCAAATACAAGTATTACTCAGGTTGGACCACCTACTGTTTTAGGAAGTATCCTTGACCAAGCCGCCTTCTGTGATCACCTCCTTGGTGGGGGGGCATACCTGCAGCAGGAAAATTTGGCAAGTCATATTTCAACTACTGCACTCATACCGTACATTGAGCAAGCAAAGACACAGGCTGAACGTCTACCAAGCTTCGGTAATCCTCACACGAGACTTATTCATGTTAATCGAGTCTACGGTTCAACGTCAGATTGGAAATATCAGCCGTATGGTAGTCGGCGTGATGAAGATCAGCGTTTGAGTAATCTCGGAGACGGGCCTTCTCATCAAGCAGTCTTCTTAGGACTTCCTTCTTCGGAAATCACGGCAATTGTGGTCGGGTATCCTTCTGGGCTACATGTCCAGCAAATGCGTGAGTTAGTTGAGGCTTCACGTGCGGAGATTCCAGCAATTATCTTGAGTGTTGCTGAGCGAGGTATTTATATTCCTGTCCTACATACCGATGACGGTTTGGTATTAGGACCTGAGCAGTTTGATAGACTCAAGCCCGTGTACAATTCCCTGCGGATTCTTGGCTATCCACGTCAAGTTGCAAATCAGGTATGGAGCTATCGTGAATCAGTTGATCCTACTACAAAAGAAGGAGTAATACTTGATAGGGTGCTCACAAAGATTTCTCAGCAACTTCAGAATAACGAACACCCTTATGACTGTGCGGTTCTCGTCGACTTCTTGAAGGGAAACCAGTTAAATACGCGACCACTCTCCTGGTATCAGGAGGCTTCACTTGATGAAGTTCTGACAGAGGTAAATAGCAATACTGCCGGCAAGGCGCGTAAGCAAATGCACGAACTACTCTATAGAGAGGATGATTCAGTGCGACCACATGGCTTCCTTGATAGACTAAGTGAGCAGGCGCTATTCGTGAATGATGAGCTTAACCCTCTTCAGTTACGTGCCCAATTACGCCCACTTCTTTTCCGTGAAGCAGTGCGTATTGAGGGTGATCTTGCTACGGGTGAGCCACGGATTGATAAGTCTGCAATTATTGAAGCCGCTGAAACTTTTACCGAGCTTCGGGCCAAAGTATTGCGTCGTGTGTGGGAGCGGGCTACGGAGCCGTTTTCGGGGGATAGTCGCCTCGAGTCACTTATACCCGTTTTAACCGGGAGTGCTGGTCGGGGTGAAATTACACCAGGATCAGATCTTGACTATAATATCTTTATTGATGATACCTCGTATGTGGGTGACGATCTCGATCGTTTCCGTGCTGAGATGCGGAGTTTTATCCAGGGAAGTCTCGAGCCTGCCATTAATGGTGAGCTTAGTGGACTTGGTATACGTGCCGATGCTGGTTTAGCAAAGGTAGCGCGTACAGCGGTTACCTATCTTCGCGATATTGCAGAGTTTACCATTGATGTACACAAAGAGCGACAGGAAGAAGAGCCAACTGAGATAATGACCACCGCATCACTGTATCCTGATGGTGAGGAGTTAGTATCACGCGCGAAAGAACTACTCTTTCAAAATCCGACAGCTTTTCAAATTGGAAGCTATATTCGTCGTGATCTTCTTGGGGCACCCTCTCGACCCAAGGCATATATTACTGATTTTGAGAACCTTCGTGAGAGTCTTGCGGGAGGGCAGTCACTTTCACGGATTAAAGAATCTCTGCAGCGGACCGTTACATTCAAGTTGGCTCAGCTAGCGGTGGCTGCTATTAATCAGGGTCAAATACCTGAAGAGGAGTGGGGAAATCTTCCAGGCGCTACCACTGCACTTGTGCAATTTCTGGTGCGCTTCAAAGTACTTTCTGAGAGAGAGGCGGAGATTTGTACTGATGTGTGGGCGATGACCTATAAGATCCGGTTTATCGGTGAGCTCTTTTCAAAGGAGGGTCAGAACACCGAAGCCCTAGAGAAAGCGCACAATATTACTATTGCCATTGATCAAATCTCTCTCCAAGAACGAACCTGCCTCTTTGCGGCAATGAAAGATTTTCAGGAGAATGTCCTCTATAAATAGTTAGAGGCCTGCAAACAAATCAACTAGCGATCCATCCGGGTCTGAGACTTGGGCATAGCGCTGGCCCCAGGCTGCATCCCAGGGGGCTTTGTGGCTTGCAAATCCAGCCTCCAGAACACGTGTGTACATGGCGTCCACTTCTTCAGGACTAGTGCATTCAAAGGCGAGTAGTACGCGCTGTCCCTGTGGCTTTTGCCAGTCAGGCGTGAAGCTTTGAATAACTTCTTCGGTATCAAGCATCACGCGGAGGCCACTTTGGGTAACTGCTTCAATATGGCCTTCACCCTCTGCAATTTCGGGAAATTCCAGGCCAAAGAGCGAATAAAACGTCCGTGAGCGTGTAAGGTCTGAAACGATTACTTCAACGGCAGCAAGGGTGGTCATGGGGTGCTGTTAGTGATCTCTAGGTAGTATAGGCAGTTTATCGCTACACTAGTAGCATGCCCGACTTACTTCTTGGACCCGATCAAAAACTTCGCTGCGCCTGGTGCGGCACTGATCCGCTGTACATGCACTACCACGATACGGTGTGGGGTGTGCCTGAATATGATAGCGAGCAGTTGTTTGCCAAGCTGATGCTTGATGGGCAGCAGGCGGGACTTTCCTGGATTACGATTTTGCGAAAGGAATCAGCGTACCGTGAGCTTTTCAAGGATTTTGATCCCGCGATTGTGGCTGATTTTCCTGATGAGTATCTTGAAGAGTTACTGCAGAATCCGGCGATTATTCGAAACCGCCTGAAGGTGTACGGAATTCGTAAGAATGCCCAGGCCTACTTGCGGATAAGCGAGCGGCAATCATTTGCTGATTTTCTCTGGCAGTTTGCACCCAATGAGCGCCAGCCCCTCGCAGATACGGCGGCGTTTCGTACTACGTCACCTGAATCTGATGCCATGAGCAAAGCACTTAAAAAAGAGGGCATGACCTTTGTGGGAAGCACTATTTGCTACGCATTCATGCAGGCGGTCGGCATGATCAATGATCACTTAGTTGGCTGCTTTCGCGCTGAGGAGGTTGCATCATGAGTGTCGCATTGATTCTTCTCTGGTCGCTTGGGTGCTTTGCTTCACTTGGTTTATGGGTACACCGACGCACTAAGCTTGATCTGCTTAGTACACTGCTTATCTGTTTTCCACTGGTTTTGGTTGGGTTCCTCTGGGTAAGTTTTGGTTTTGTATGGCTACTTGGTTACGCGTGGGGTCTTACCATGCTCGTGCTTTTTTGCACAGCTATCGCTGCAGGAGTATGGCGGATCCCAGCACGGTATAAACTGCCGCATTTCCATTCAACCTCGTGGAGTAAGACTTCATTGGGTAGTTGGGCGATTACTTCAGTAGTCGCTGGCACACTTGCATTTCGCCACGTACTCTCGGGGCCACTGCGTGACTCGAGCATTTCAAGTAGCTGGGGAGATTTACCGCTTCACCTGAGCATTGCTTCATTCTTTGCGCGACAAGAAGTACCACATCTCGAGCTCCCTATTTTTGCGGGTGAGCCACTTCGCTATCCATTTCTCTTTGATTGGCTAAGTAGCCTTTTGCTGCGTGGAGGTTTTAGTTACCGCGCTTCGATGCTACTGCCTTGGTTGGTGTGCATGATTGTTTTGCTTGGCTTGCTCACCATGATCGCACAGCGGCAGGGATCACGCTGGTCGGGTGTGTGGGCGCCACTCCTCCTTATTGGAGGAGGCGCAGCCTCAGCAGCTTACTGGATAACACAGCTTTCTGGCTGGAAGGAGACCCTGGCTACTCAGGACGTAACCTGGATTGGGAGTGAGGGGATTGCTTGGATGGGAACGTTAACGGGATACTTGATTCCGCAGCGTCACTTCCCCCTTGGCTTGGCCTGTCTTTGCCTAGTGGGGATGCTTGCCATCAGCAAGCGTAAAGAGGCGCCACTCTGGGCTGCTGTGATTACCGCTTTACTCCCGCTAGTACACGTCCATGCCTTTTTGGCAGCGGGTCTGCTCTGTCTTGTGGCCGCTCTCACAACCTGGCGTGAACATCTACTGAAGCGACCTATCTGGCAGCTGGTGTTTCTGGCGGTATTGGTGGTTGCTGCTCTGTTGCAGATTAAGTATCAGTCAGGCGGGGAGAGTCGCGGCTTCTTTGCTACTCTGCCACATGGGTGGATTCGCGATGAGATTGAGTTGACGGTACCTGCCTGGAAGCGCCTCACCCTGAACCTTTCAGGCCTGATTCTTCTTGTGGTATTGTGTTGGCGAAAGTCTTGGCAGCCAATTGCTCTTACCGCGAGCCTCCTCCTAGTAATCGGTTGGTTTTTCCGGACACAGCCCTACAGTTGGGATAATAGTAAGCACTTTCTTACAGTGCTTGTCTTGGTTGCTCCCTATGCTGCCGCGCGAATCAGTTCATCACACTGGAGCCTGCGTGTGGCGGTACTGGTACTCTGTATTGTTCCTGGTTTTGCCTCGTGGTACACCGACATGCATGCACAACAAAATCCACTGATATACGACAGTGAACAGCGGCTTGTGGAGCAAGTACGTGGGAAGATTCCCGCAACAAGTCGTATTCTCACGGCAGGTGACCACAACCACCCGGCCGCCGTATTTGGAGGCTACGTGATGCATGCCGGCTACACTGGTTGGCTCTACTCCTACGGACTACCGTACGGCGAACGCTACTATACGCTCTGCGGCGCCGTAAAGGGTGAGGTTGCGCCACTTCAGCAAATTGCCGACAATGGCGTGCAGTATCTCTGGTGGGGTGGTCGCGAGAAGCATGCCTGCGGCAATGTACTCAATACGGCGTATTGGCGGCCGGTTGCCGGTTCCGATGTGGTCTACCAGCGGAGATAATTACGGTAGTAATCGTTCCTAGAGGCTGCGAATATCCTGAACAACTTGCTTATCGCCGGTGACCACAAAGACAAGATCATCCTTCCCTTGGTAAATATCAGCATTTTTGAACTCTGAATCCTTACCATATACCAACTCAAGGAGAGGCTTGTTTTCAGGATTACGGAGCACTGAAAGTGTGGCTGATTTTGGTGACTCAGATTCACTAAACTTGAAGCGGTCGATTTCCTGGGGATGGAGCTTGTCGCCGGGCTCAGCAACGCGGTATGGCCGGGCGGGCCACCAGTAGCGTGCCTGGAATGAGTAATCGCAATTTACGTAGTAGACCAGC
>JAGVEG010000069.1 GCA_020058355.1 Candidatus Berkelbacteria bacterium | reverse complement strand
TTGATTGTGAGAGCGAAAGAGCGCTGTTGAGTTCACCGTGGGTAACAAACACGCGCTCTGGCTGACGGGCCACAAAGCAGTGAAGCCAATTCATGAGGCGTGGATAATCGGCGTGGCCGGAAAAGGCGCCGCAGGAGCGTACTTCGGCACGGACGGGAGTAATTCTGCCGTAGATTTTGACCTCCTTTGCGCCGTCATGCAGCATGCGGCCAAGACTGCCATCTACTTGGTAGCCAATAATTAACAAGGTAGTACTTGGATACTGAAGGTAGTGAGCAAGGTGATGCAGAATCCTTCCTCCATTCATCATGCCGGAGCCGGCGATAATGATCTTTGGGCGGGCGTCTTGGGCGATTGCCTTAGACTCGTCGGCAGTTAGAGTGAGTTTTAATCCAGGGAAACGGAAGAGGTCGCCATTCAATTGGACTTCTTTGCGGGCTTCTTCGTTGAAGAACTCCCAGTGCTCTTCAAATACTTCGGTTGCGTGGATGGCGAGTGGGCTATCAAGATAGACCGGAAGATGTGGGATCTGGCGGGTTGTTAGGAGGGTGCGGAGCTCGTAGAGCAGTTCCTGGGTACGCTCAAGGGCAAAGCTTGGGATCAGGAGTGTGCCGCCTTTGCGGATGGTATCGAGAATGGCGTCTTTGAGGACTGAGTAGCGCAGGGTGTGTGGCTCGTGAATACGATTTCCGTAGGTGGACTCAACGATGACCGTATTTGCCGAAGTGAGGCATTCACTCGCATGAAGGAGTGGTACTGGGCTGTTGCCAAGATCGCCTGAGAAGGCAATGGAGCGGCCAGCAGATTCAAGACGCACAGAAGCTGAGCCCAGGATATGTCCGGCATCGGCCATGTAGGCGCGGACCCCGTTTGCTACCTCGGTCTCTTGATGGTAATCGATCGGCTTCCAAAATGCAGCAAGCTTCTCAACATCTTCAGGGGTGTAGAGGGGTGTTTCGTCACGCTCTTTTGCTTCTTGGGCAATCAAGTGGACTGCGTCACGCAAGTTGAGCATCGCGAGCTCAATGGTGGGCTCGGTTGCATAGATAGGAGCAGCGCAACCATCTTTAAAGAGCTTTGGCAGTCGTCCGATGTGATCAAAGTGGGCATGAGTAATCACAACCGAGTCAACAGCGGCTGGATCAAAGGGAAACTCAAGGTGATTCTTATCTTCCGCATAGCGGCCACCCTGGAACATGCCACAATCAAGCACTACATTGGCATGTGGTGTCTCAAGGTGGTAACACGAACCCGTTACTTCACGATTTGCCCCCGAAAAAGTAAGTTGCATACATGTAGTATACGGGAGGATTTCGAGAAGTGAAACAGTCTGCTTCTTTCTAAAAAAAGCTCCTTACCACTTGTGTGTGGTAGGAGCTTTCTCATCAAGTGAGTGGGTTTTATCGTGCCGCAAGCAGTTGCTTTCTTACGGCCGCAATTAGTACCGGAGGTACTTCCCCATTGTTCTGCCAGAGGTTGAGGTACTCCTGCGCTTTGGCGAGGTAGCGCTTCTGTGCGTCAGGCTCAAGGCCAACAAGGTCAGTGGTATTGGCGAGAATATCAAGCAACTTGATAACTGCTACCAGAATATCTTCCTGGGCTGCAGTGGCAATCTGCTGGGTGAACTGTACTTGCCCTGGATCTTGCTCGGGCTTGGTGAGTGCGTCAATTACCTTGAGGGTTTGGTCGCCAAATTCAATAAGGAGTTCATTGCGTGAGTGACTCGTATCTTCAAGTACATCGTGAAGCAGTGCAGCAACTACGCCGTAGGCGGGAATCCAAATCTGGGTAGCGCCAATAGCAACTTGGAGTACGTGCAGCACGTACGGCTGTAGGGTGGTTTTTCGTGTTTGATGAAAGTGAGCAAAGGTTGCCACCTGGAATGCACGGCAGATACTGACCTGCTCTTCGGGTGTGTAGCGGCCGATACCGACGCTAAACATACGGAGCGCCTCTGGGTAATTTGTCGGAAGTGAGGAGATGAGACCCTCGGCAGAAAGTTGAAGGCTCATAGTGGTTAGTGAATGGCGGGTTTACTGGCCTCGTTAGGCGTGTTAGGTGCTGCGGTGATATTGTCATCGGTGATGGTAAGTGTCCAGTCAGTTACTTCTGACTGCTCCATGAGAGCTTTGAAAAGTGGTGGCTCAACCTGGTGCAGGAAGATGGTTTCCAGTGAACGTGCACCGCGGGTTGGTTCGTAGTGATCGGCAATCCAACGCTCAAGTATGGGAGTAAGCTTCAGCTTGTAGCCCTTTGCCTTGAGGCCATCCTTTAGTTGTTTCGCACGGCGCTTTACCAGGGTGCTGATTGCACTTGCGATCAGTGGCCGGTAGACAATAATGCCGGAGAGGCGTCCGATGAACTCGGGGCGGAAGGCTTCATGAACTTCATCTTTGAGGAATTGCTCAAGGGCTTCTTGTTCACTTTCTTCACTTGGCTGCTCGCCTTTGATGGCAAAGCCGATGCGGCTACCTGCAGACTTATACTCCTGCATGCCGAGGTTGGAGGTAAGAATGATCAGGGTGTGTGAGAAATCAACTGACTCCCCTGCACTATCGGTAAGGGTACCGTCATCGAGGACTTGGAGGAGAATATTAAACACATCGGGGTGCGCCTTCTCTACTTCGTCAAAGAGTACTACCTGGTACGGGCGGCGGCGGACTGATTCAGTGAGGGTGCCTCCCTGCTCATAACCAACATAGCCAGCAGGAGCGCCGATAAGGGTACTCACGGTGTGACGCTCGCCAAATTCACTCATATCAACCTTGGTGAGCGCGTCATCACTACCGAAGAGCTCACGGGCAAGAATGCGGGCGGTCTCGGTCTTTCCTACTCCAGTGGGTCCCACTAACAGATAGGCACCATATGGCTTACCGGCAGGCTGTAGCCCAAGGAATACACGAGTCAGACTGTTGGTAAGCTGATCAAGTGCGGTGTTTTGACCCAGAATATGGCTTTCAAGAGTAGCTTTAATACGGCCGGCGTCAGCGGCGGTCAAATCGCCCTTAATCTGACTTACGGGAATACCAAGTCGGCGACTAATCACCGTGGCGATATGGTGATCAGTAATTGGTGGATAGAGAGCAAGGCGCTCACGGGTGCGGGCAGCTTCCAGCTCTTCAACGAGCTTCTGCTCGTGCTGTGCGAGGCTACGGAGCGATTCCCAGTCGGCGTCTGACTCTGCATCAAGGAAGGCCTGCTGCTTTTTCTCGGCAACCTGTTCAAGGTCTTGGAGGATACCGGCGATTGGATCCTCAGGCTGCTCCCAGGCGTAGTGTGTGGCGGCTTCATCAAGAATATCTAGGGCCTTATCAGGGAGACGGCGATCATGTACATAACGCTCAGAAAGAGTGATTGCTGCCTGGAGTGCTTCTGGCGTGAGGACAACGCGGTGGTGAGCTTCGAGTTTTGGTTTCTGACTCTTCAGCATGAGAAGGGCAGCTTTTTCTGTGGGCTCATCAATACTCACCGTTTCAAAACGGCGCGCCAGGGCTTTATCTTTGGCGATGCGAGTGCGGTACTCAGCGTGAGTAGTGGCGCCAATGACCGAGATTTCGCCACGGGCCAGAGCTGGCTTCAAAATATTGGCAGCGTCCCCTGCTCCTTCGGCACTTCCCGTACCAACAAGGGTATGGAGTTCATCAATAAAGAGAATTACGTCACCACGCTCCTTAGTGGTGCGGATGAGCTGGGTAATGCGTTCTTCAAACTGGCCACGGTACTGGGTTCCGGCCACCAGCGTAGCGAGGTCAAGGGTGACAATGCGCTTGTTTTTGAGTGGTGCAGGAACTCGACCACGGACAATCCACTGGGCCAGACCTTCAACCACTGCACTCTTACCAACACCAGCATCGCCAAGGAGTACGGGACTGTTCTTACGGCGGCGCAGGAGAATACTAATCAGGCGCTCGATCTCGTCATCGCGGCCGGCTACTGGGTCAAGCTCCTGGTTGGCGGCAGCTTCGGTAAGATCAAACAGGAAGGCGGGAAGTTCATTCCTTTCTTCCTGTTGCTCTTCGGTGCGCTGGCGAGCTGCATCAACGCTGCGGAACCACTCAACCAAACGCTTTGCGAGTGACTCGGGGTCAATTGATTGGGCGCGCAAGGCTAGGCATGCTGAGTTCTTGGTGCCATGCACAAGCGCAAGGAGCAAATGCTCCGGCTCAATAATGGAATATTTGAAATGAACCGCAACACGGAAAGCATCTTCACAGGCGTGAATAGTTTCGGGGGCAAGAGTAGCTTCGAGCGGCTTCTCTTGGGCTGCACGCTCAATGATGTGCGTAGCGAGGGCCTCACGGTCAACTTTCGCATGGTTCAACACGAGGGTGGCTCCGGTATCGGGCTGATCAAGCAAGCCAAGCAAGAGCATCTCAGTACTCAGTGGTCGCTCGAGATTACGCGCCAAAGCAGATGCTGTCGCCAGCACCTGCTTACTCTGCTTGCTGAAATGTGCGAAGAGCCCCCCGGCCATCGCTTAAACCTCCTCTGGTACGGATACTTCTTCAGCGGTACCAGCTGCTTCCTCATCGCGGACGATATCGAGAGTGTAGCCGGTAAGCTTGGAAGCAAGGCGAACATTCTGGCCACCGCGGCCGATTGCGAGTGAAAGCTGATCAGCATCAACGTGGATCTTTGCCACCTTAGCCGCTTCGTCGATCATTACCTCACGAACGCGAGCTGGGCTCAGGGCGTTGCGGATGAAGGTTTCAGTGTCCTCATCCCACAGGATGATATCTACCTTCTCAGCACCAATTTCATTGAGTACTGCCTGAACACGGGTACCACGCTGTCCAACACATGAACCAACGGGGTCAACACCAGGAGTGGTTGCCCACACGGCCATCTTGGTGCGAGAACCACCTTCACGGGAGATCGCCTTGATCTCAACTGTACCAGCTGGAATTTCAGGTACTTCAAGGTTGAAGAGCGCTTCAACAAAGCGAGCATCACCACGGGTTACGATAATCTGTGGTCCACGGGCTCCTTCACCAACTTCCTTAACAAAAACGCGGATACGCTGACCTGGCGCGTAAAATTCTCCCTTAATCTGCTCGCGTGGTGGCATGATGCCAGTCACCTTACCTAGTGATACGTAGACAGTATCACGGTCTACCTGCTGAACAGAACCATTGAGGAGCTTACTTTCCTTGTCCTTGAACTCGTCAAAGAGGACGGTGCGCTCTGCTTCACGTAGCTTCTGTACGATAACCTGCTTAGCGGTCATAGCAGCGATGCGACCAAAATCAATGTGGAGTGGAAGTTGTTCAACAACTTCTCCACCTTCAATTGCTTCAGGATCCTTTGCAAGGGCGTCAGCAAGGGTAAGCTCACGCTCAGGCTCGCTCATCTCTTCTTCAGAGGTAAGTACATGCCAGACGCGGAATACTTTGAAGTTGTGAGGGTCAGTACCGGCGCCTGTAAGCTCGGCGCGGATAACCTGCTCAGACTCGGCATAATCACGACGGTAAGCAGCAGCAATAGCAGCCTCAACTGCCTCGGTAACAGCGGATGGCGCAATGCCTTTCTCGGCACAAATTTGCTGGATAGCAGCCTCAAACGGAGTAAGGGTAGAAGACATATCGAATTGTTTAGTCGTACACATGTAGGGTATCAGGAGGTCCCTGAAAGAAGAAGAGGAGGCCTCGCGGCTTCCTCTTACAGGATTATTTGTATCAGATTAGGTGAGATTTTGCAAGAAAATACCCTCGCGGTGAAGCGAGGGTAGAGTGTCATACTTGCTAGTGACGGACTAACCAGAACTCTGGAGCTTTGAAGAGTAGTGGTACGCGCTGATTAGTAGAGCCTGCCGAAATCACAATGTTGTAGCCTTGCCTTTCTGGAACAAGGTGCTCGCCAATTGTCATCAAGCGAGATGTCATGACTGGAATACGTAATCCTAGATAACCATGAGTGTGTCCAAATAATGTGAGTAGATTCCCATTATTACTGACTGGCAGAATCCCGGATATATCGGGGTTATGTCCCACAGCCAATGTTCCGAGTTTCTGGTCACCGAAGCACCCAGTCGCAGCAAGTGCACGCGCATACGGTTCTACCTCCCTGACAAAAACCGGCGGGTAGTCTAGGATATAGCTCGCATCAGGTATTAGGGAGACGTTATTATTGGTAATAATTGTATCGACGCAAACGATAATTCCTTTTTCCGTGAGCGCACGTACCACCTCTTTTACTTTTGCGGTATTGTAAGGATTTACCCCAAGTACTTTAGGATCGTTCAGTTCGCACAATCCAGCCCAATCATGATTTCCCAGTACGCAGGAGATGGTTATTCTATCGGGTATCTGGTTCTTTAACGCTTTAAGGAAGTAGTGAAGGATATAGGCTGCCTCCTTATTCCCCCAACCCTGTATCACATCCCCGCCAAAAATCATGTTTGCTATGGAAACTTTCTGCGATTCGTAGCTAACTATCTGCTGTCCAATTTCTTTCAGAACTTTATGCGCGTCCTCAATACTAACTATATGGAGATCGTGGTATACAAGACTCCATGAACCGTCGGACACAAGAGTCCTTCGGCGCTCGATACCAAGACGTTGATACGGAATTTTCACTAGTGATAAAACCTTTCTTAAACTTTGTTAAGAGGTTTCTACCACAAATAAACACTAACCACTACTGTTCTTTTTTGTCACCACATACCACGCAAACACGGGAATCGCCCGCCACAACCGGCGCCAGTGCTTTGGCTCAGTTAGGGCGCGATACAGCCACTCAAGACCAAGTACCTGGAATAGTTTTGGTGCGCGGACTTTTTTAGTGTAAAAGGCAAACGTACCCCCTACCCCGATAGCGACCGCTGGTGTGTAGCCCGCGTTCTTTGCGGCAATAATCCATGATTCTTGTCTTGGTGCACCCATGCCGACGAGCAAAATATCTGGCCGAGTAGTAGTGAGATCATTGAGCGTGCCTTCGTGCGGCCTCTCCCCCGCCGTGTATCTTCCCCCTGATTCTGCAAAGCAGATAGTCAGATTTGGGAACTGCTCAATAAGTGCAGCTCGGGCTTCAGCGGCTTCATTTTCAAGACCACCCAAGAAACCGAAGGTTTTGCTCCCATCGGCATACTTCTCAAAAAGCTCATGAACGAGCGTTGCTCCTTGGTAGCGCTCAGGTGGATTCTTGCCGAAAAGCTTCAGGGCTGCCCATAGGCCAAACCCATCAATGACCCCATGGGTCATCAGGGAGAGAGTCTGTGCGTATTTCGGATCTTGTACTGCAGTCACACAGAATTCTGGGTTGATTGTGGCAATTCTGACAGGGTGTGCGGGAGTTGCGTGTTCAATGGCCGCTAAGATATCGCCCCGAGGCACCAATGGCAAACGAATACCAAACCAATCAAAATTTAACGAGCTGCCCATAGGACACTTTTCTTGAAGGCTTCCAGATTCTCGGCAACGAGTTGTGTACCTCGAATAACGCAGGTGGCAGGATCTTCCGCAACTTGACACGGGACACCAGTAACACGGGTGAGCAGTTCATCAAGCTTGCGCAACTGACTCATGCCGCCGGTGAGAATAATACCCTTATCCATCACGTCTGAAGCAAGTTCAGGCGGGGTTTGCTGGAGTACGGTTTTTACGGCACCCAGAATGGTGGTGAGGGCTGGCTTGATGGCGGCAATAACATCACTGGTGTGGACCTGAATACTTTCGGGAAGGCCTGTTACGGCATTTGAGCCGGATACTTCCATGCTCAGCTCCTTTTTAAGGGGAAGTGCGGCGCCAACCTCATGTTTTACCTGTTCGGCGGTTTGCTCACCAATAACCAAGTTGTACTTCTTACGCAGATAACTACTAATGGCAAGGTCGATATCACGACCGCCAAAACGCTCTGAGTGAACAGCAACGGTGTCACCCAGGGCAAGTACCGCAACTTCGGTGGTACCTCCCCCAAGGGTAATAACCATCGTACCAGCTGCTTCCGAAACCTGCAGACCTGCGCCAAGTGCGGCAGCGAGGGACTGCTTT
>JAGVEG010000038.1 GCA_020058355.1 Candidatus Berkelbacteria bacterium | reverse complement strand
GCCAGCTCAGCAATTGCTGACCTGTGTCGCCGGTTCCCTCTCCCAAACTAAGAACCTAGCAATTATTTATGGAAGCTGACCAACTGTATCGTATTCGTCATTCCCTTTCTCATGTACTCGCCATGGCGGTGCTTGAGCGTTTTCCGCAGGCAAAGCTTGCCATTGGCCCTGCAATTGATACTGGTTTTTACTACGACTTTGACCTTGGTGAGGCAATTAGTGCTGATGACCTCCTAGATCTCCAAAAGCGGATGGAACACATCCTTACCGCACCACTGAGCTTTGTGCAGAGCAATATTACACTGGCTGATGCCCGTGTACAGTTTGCTGGCCAGCCCTACAAGCTAGAGCTTATTGAAGAGCTTGCAGAAAAGGGCGAGGGCCTTACCTGTTATACCTCTGGAAGTTTCACCGATCTTTGCGCTGGACCCCACGTAGTAACAACTGCTGAAATTAAGCCAGGGTGCTTCCTCTTGGATCGCTTGGCCGGTGCCTACTGGCGCGGCGATGAAAAGCGCCCTATGCTCCAGCGTATTTACGGCCTTGCTTTTGAGGATAAGGCAGCGCTAGACGCCTATCTTGCGATGCGTGAAGAGGCAAAGGCGCGCGACCACCGCAAGCTCGGCTCAGAACTTGACCTCTTTGTCTTCTCAGATCTTGTTGGATCAGGTCTGCCACTCTGGACACCAAAGGGTCAGATGCTTCGCACGCTACTTGATGACCGCGTTTGGGCGTTGCGTCAGCCAAAGGGCTACATGAAGGTTGAAATTCCGCATATCACCAAGAAGGATCTCTATGAAACCAGTGGTCACTGGGAGAAGTTCCAGCACGAGCTGTTCCATATCACTACACGTGAAGGCCACGAGTTTGTCATGAAGCCGATGAACTGCCCGCACCATACACAGATCTTTGCACGCAAAAAGTGGAGTTACCGTGAACTACCACAGCGCTATGCTAATAGCACGATGTGCTATCGCGATGAGCAAACAGGAGAGCTTTCTGGCCTCTCCCGCGTCCGTGCCTTCTGCCAAGATGATAGCCATGTATTCTGTCGCTATGACCAGGTCAAGGATGAAATGGAGAAGATCTGGGACATTGTTAATGAGTTCTATGCAGCCTTTGGGTTTACGCTTCGGGTTCGTCTCTCCTACCATGATCCTGAAAACATGTCAGCTTATCTTGGTGATGAGTCACTTTGGCAGAAAATGGAAGCTGATATTAAGCAGATTGCCATTGATCGTGGAGCGGACTTCTTTATGGGAGTTGGCGAGGCGGCCTTTTACGGTCCTAAACTTGACTTCATGGGGTACGACTCCCTGGGTCGTCAGCTACAGCTGGCAACCATTCAGCTTGATATGAACATGCCACAGCGTTTTGGCCTTACTTATACTGGCACTGATGGTACCGAGCAGCCAGTTATGATGATCCACGCGGCGATCATGGGCTCAATTGACCGCTTCCTTTCCGTAATGATTGAGCATACTGCAGGCAACTTCCCACTTTGGCTTGCGCCGACACAGGTAAGTATTGCTTCAGTAAATGACGCAATGATTCCAGTTGCTGAGCGTCTTGCTGAGCAGCTTCGCACCGATGGATTCCGTGTTGAGGTTGACTCCTCAAGCGAGAGTGTTGGTAAGAAGCTTCGTGCCGCAGCACTCCAGAAAATCCCACTCAAGTTGGTAGTTGGTCAGAAAGAAGCTGATTCAGCAGATGCTGGATGGCAGCTAGTACCAAACTGGCGGGCAGATGTCGCCCTGACTGAAGAAGGTCAGGTCGTAAGCTATGCGGAACTTACTACACTCCTCAGGGATAAGTAAGTAAATACCGGCCGAAAGGCCGGTTTTTGTTTTAACTAACTGATTCTTGTAGGGCGATTATTCCCTGGATATCAAGCAGTTCTATCTTATGCGTCTGGGCATCGTGCCGTGCAACGGAAGTAAATCCTGAGGGACTCGCTAAAATTGCGTGGTGAGCATGCACGGCTTCCATTGCACCGCGGAGCTCTCTCACCGCATCGTTACCAACTGCTTTCTTGTACTGCTTGCACTGCACAACGGCGTAGATGCCTGGTTGTCGCAGATTGATATCAATTCCCTTATCGTTACTGCGCCTGGTTAATTCGGCATTCCAGCCGAGTGATCGATAGAGCTTGGCGAGCTCTTCTTCAAAGGCGAGTGGGCTGAGTGACCGCCAGAAGTCTGCCTGGGTTTTCTCAAACCAGGCCAGCCATGCGGCATAGGCACGTGCATGACGTACACTTCCCAGATAGCGAGGGTAGTAGAGCGTGAGAATAGGCTTTGTGCAGAGCGCAAAGAGGCACGCCACAAAAATCCCGGGCAGTAAGCCGGTTACGGCATTTGTTATAGAAAAGCCAATTACCCAACCTGTTACAAAACCCGCTACCAGCAGAATACTGGTAGCGGTATGTTCTCGGCTTGTGCGAAGCGAGCAATCTTCCTGGGTAGTACCAAACTGTTCAGGAGTTGGTCGCCGCATGTCCTTAGGCCTCTTCGGCAGGTGCTTCTTCCTTAGCGTCCTTGGTCTCGAACTCAGTAGTGATCGTGGTGTCAATCTCTGCGTCGAGAGCTTCCATCTCTTCCTCTGAACGAGGTTCAGTAACCGAAGCAAGAACGGTGTCTGCATCGGTAAGGATGGTAATACCAGCCGGTACAACGATGTCGCTTACGAGCAGGTTGTCATCAAAGGTTGCAAGCTTTGCAAGATCAACTTCAAGTCCGTGTGGAAGGTCTGAAGGCAGCGCCTCAACCTCAACGTGGTCGTGCATGGTAACAAGAGTGCCGCCAAGGGTCTCAATTGCCTCAGCAACACCAACGAAGTGTACAGGTACTTCAGTAGTAACCTTTACCTTTGGATTGACAGCCAAGAAGTCAACGTGGACAACCTGGTTTGAGTGGCCAATGCGCTGAACATCCTGAATCAGGGCCTGGTGCTTTTTGCCGCCAACTTCAACAGTGATAACTGAAGAGCTCCCAGCCTGTGAAAGTACCTTTACGAACTCACGTACGTTCAGGGCAATGCTCAGTGGGGTAGGGGCACCAAATCCGTAAAGGACTGCAGGTACCTGTGCGTTAGCGCGGAGTGCCTTCGTGCTCTGTTTGGTGTTTTCCTCGCGGAGTTCGGCGGCGAGTACGGGATTGTGATTCATGAGTGGTGAGTTCGTGGGTAAGGTCGGTTGAGGATGAGATGCTGTCATGGAATGCCAGGGCATCTTCGATGGTGAGTGGCTTTTTGCCCTGAGAAGCGCTGGGGGTAGCTCCCGCATGGTGCACCAATACTGAAATAGAAACCGGCATGTTGCCCTGCGGATCTACAAGCTGGTAGTGATGAAATTCGCCATCAAAAGGGAGGCGGGACATGGGCGGAAGATTACAAAATACTTCTCTTGCGACCACTCTAGCGGAAATCTTTTGATCTTACTATCAGTTCTACTTTTTTCCGAGGAGAGCGCTGTATTCAGCGATTTGGTCACGTACGTTTGCAGCTGCTTCAAAGTTGAGTGAAAGTGCGGCTTGGCGCATTTCTTCACGCAGCTCATCGAGGAAGTACTGCTGTTGATCGCGGCTCATACGCTTGAATTGCTGCTCAGTAGCCTTGTTATCTTCATCCTCTTTGGTAGGGAGTTGTGGTCCCATCGAGCGGGTAGTAGCAGTTGGAATAATGCCATGCTCGGTGTTGTAGGCAATCTGCTTTTCGCGGCGGCGGCCTGTCTCTCTGACGGCACGCTCAATTGAGCCGGTCATGCGGTCCGCGTAGAGGATAACGCGCCCATGTGGGTGGCGAGCGGCACGTCCGATGGTTTGCACGAGGGCGGTTTCAGAGCGCAAGAAACCTTCTTTATCGGCATCCAGAATACCGACAAGGCTTACTTCGGGAAGGTCGAGGCCTTCTCTCAACAGGTTAATACCAACGAGTACATCATAGGTGCCAAGGCGTAGCTCTTGGAGAATCTGGGTACGTTCAATTGTTTTTACATCAGAGTGGAGGTATTGGGTCTTGATGCCGCGATCACTGAGGAATTCGGTAATATCCTCGGCCATGCGCTTGGTTAGGGTGGTAACAAGTACGCGCTCTCCCTTTACTACGGTCTTGGCGATTTCTTCAATCAAATCATCAATCTGACCTTGTACTGAGCGGATGGTGATCTCTGGATCGGGAATGCCAGTAGGGCGAATCAGCTGCTCGGCCAGAAGGTTGGGCTGCTTACCAGAAGTAATGCGCGTTTCCTGGGTAATGGTTGCAGCGCGATCAAGTTCGTACGGGGCAGGGGTGGCTGAAACATAGATGGTCTGACCTTGGCGCTCGAGGAACTCACTAAACATGAGTGGGCGGTTATCAAGCGCGGCTTTCAGGCGGAAGCCATAATCAACCAGGGTGGTTTTACGTGCGCGGTCGCCATTATACATACCGCGAATCTGAGGCACGGTAATGTGGGACTCATCGATCACGAGCAGATAATCGTCAGGGAAGTAGTCCAGCAGCACTGAGGGCGAAGTACCAGGAGCTCTGCGATCAAAGTAGCGCGAGTAGTTCTCAATACCGCTACAGGTCCCTGTTTCTCGGATCATTTCAAGATCAAAGGTCACCCGCTGCTTCAGGCGCTGGGCCTCAAGGAGCTTGCCGGCTTGCTGCATGGCATCCACCTCTTTTTCGAGGTCTGACTGCATAGCGGCCAGGATATCGGTTTGATCACCGGGTGCAAGGTAGTTTTTGGCTGGGTAAATCTCTACTTCATCCAAATACTGAAGGCGTGAGCCAGTAAGGGGCTCGTGCAAGCTGATTGATTCAATGACGTCACCAAACTGCTCAACTCGAATCTGGAAATCATCATAGGCAGGAAAAATAACCGTAGTATCACCTTGCATGCGGAAGGTACCACGCTTCAGATCGATATCGTTACGGGCGTACTGCACATCAGTAAGTCTCCGTGCGAGCTGGTGACGAGGAATCGAATCACCCTTTTTGAGCGGGATACTTGCTTGGCGATAAACTTCAGGTGAGCCAAGGCCATAGATACACGAGACGGACGCCACAATAATAACGTCCTTCCGAGTAAGGAGGGCGTGAGTGCTGGCGTGGCGAAACTTCTCAATCTCCTCGTTAATGTTTGAATCCTTCTCAATATACGTATCAGAGGAGGGGATGTAGGCCTCTGGCTGATAGTAGTCATAGTAGGAAACAAAGTATTGCACACTATTATTGGGGAAGAACTCACGAAACTCTGAGAAGAGCTGTGCGGCCAAGGTCTTGTTGTGTGCAAGGACAAGAGTTGGTTTCTGCATTTGTGCAATAACGTTTGCGATGGAGAACGTTTTTCCTGATCCGGTTACACCAAGAAGTACCTGCTCGGGGATACCGGCAGAAACATTCTCAACCATCTGGGCGATCGCGGTTGGCTGATCCCCAGTTGGTTTGTAGGTGGAAACAAGGTCAAACGGCTTGGTGGTCATGAGACTAGTGTAGAAGCGAACGGACGTTCGGTAAAGACTTTACAGTTTATTCTAAAACGCGAATAGTCGAGTTAAGGAGAAAAATATGTGGAACAAAGTAGTCGCATGCCTTTATGGGTTGCTCGATAGAATAAAAACCATTTTCGCTATGTGGGCCGACCCTGAGGATCTGTATGGCGAATAGAAAATGGGAATAAGATGTTTGATGATTGAAAGTGCCAGCTGCTTGTACCCAGCTCCCTTAAGAAGTCTGGGTACTTTTTTTCCGCGCCTGCTCCAATCGCCATGCGGCAATCGCAGCATGATTCCCCGAGGTAAGCACTTCGGGAACGGTGAGGCCATTCCACTCAGCGGGCCGGGTGTAGTGGGGGTATTCAAGCAGTGCCTCACCACTTACTGGGTCAATAATAGAGTGGCTTTCTTCGTGGGCGGCACCATCAGGGAGAAATCCTGGAATTTGGCGACTCACAGCATCAATCATGCAAAGCGCTGGCAACTCGCCTCCGGTAAGGACAAAGTTACCAATGGAAACTTGGTGAGTGACCAGGGTTTCAATACGTGCATCAAATCCTTCGTAGTGGCCGCAAAGAATAATGATCTGATCAAAGTCAGTTGCCCAGCTGTTTGCGGTGCCCTGTACAAATGGTGCACCTGCGGGGGTGGTCATGACAATCGCACAACGCTCGCTAACGCGGGGCACGACGGCCAAGGCTGCGGCAACGATATCAACCCGTAGGAGCATGCCGGCACCACCACCGTATGGGGTGTCATCGACGGTCTTATGGTTATCGGTTGCGCTACTGCGGATGTCATGGACATGTACTTCAAAGAGGCCACGCTGCTGAGCGCGGGCCAACACCGAATGATCCGCCACGTGGCGGATCATATCGGGAAACAACGTAAGAACGTCAAATCGGAGCATGGTTCTTAGAGAATATCGTCTACCGGAAGGTCGCGGAGCGCCTTGGCAACGTGGTCAGGTGCAGCTAGCGGAGGGGTGGCCTGAGGAGCCATTCCTTCCATGCCATAGCGGAGACCGCCTTCGGGCTCGATAATGCGGAGGTTAACGCGCTTGTCATGGGTGGCACCCATCGCACGCAAAAGGGTGCGAAGTGCCTTAGCGGTACGGCCTTCTTTGCCGATAATAACACGCATGTCATCAGGGTGAACGTGGAGGGAAACCAGGGTTCCCAGCTCGTCTTCGACATGGTCGGTTTGTACGGCCTCGGGATGGGTGACAATCCCGGTAACAATGGTTTCTAGATACTGTTGCTCGGCGGTGAGAGTAGCCATAGCTATCGTTACTTACTTCTTGCTATTAGCGTACCGCGTCAGCGCTTCAACGACTAGGCCTCGGCTGGTGCTTCCTCTGTTACCTCAACAACTTCGTCTACAGGAGCTTCCTCAGCCGCAACCTCTTCGGTAACTACTTCTTCGGTGGTTTCTTCAACAACTGCAACTTCCTCAGGAGCCTCTACTGCAGCTGCCTTTTCAACAACTGGCTCAACAACAACTGCCTTCTTTGCAGTAGTGCGGATAGCGGCATCCTTACCAAGAACGCCAGCACGAACGAAGAGGTTGGTAACCGTCTCAGAAAGCTGCGCACCATTCTTCATCCAGTACTCTGCGCGCTCCTTATCAACAACAAGACCCTTGGTCTTATCAGCTGGGTGGTAGTGACCGATTTGATCAACAGCGTTTCCCTGAACACGGCTGCGCTTTTCCTGTACTACAAAGCGGTAGTGAGGATTGTGGGTGTTGCCGAGGCGGCGAAGACGAATTACGAGCATGGGTAGTCGTTAAAAATGGATAAGTTGACTAGGAAAAGAGTAGCAGTTTATAAGATATGCGCAAGTCAGTGTTATAAATACTTGACATAATGGTAAAAATATATAACATCACTATATCTCACTAGCCTACTCACTTGGAGAAATTCACCACAAACTTGCGAGAACTTCGGTTTACCCGGGGCCTTTCACAGGAAGAGCTTGCGCGAGAGGTGGGGGTGGTTCGTCAGACTATTGCCTACCTAGAAAAGGGTGAGTACATGCCATCGCTTGGCTTGGCTCATCGTCTTGCAACCTTCTTTGATACAACGATTGATCAACTTTTTCATTTTCATCCCTAACCTCTGTCTCTATGAACGAGCTTAAGAAGTCCTTCGGTATCTTGCGTGCAGGGTGGCAGGTAGTGCGGTCACAGCCAAGGCTCCTCCTGTTTCCCTTTGTGCATATTGCGCTTGTCATTGCCCAGCTTGGAGCAATTTACTATCCATTTGCCATAAACTCAGGCTTGGTTGAGTTGTTTCGCCATGCACTCGTAGATACTGATTATATTATTGGCCTCTCACCTGCCATTAATGTTCCGCGCGAGATTATTGTGCTTGGTGTTGTTCTTTTTCTATCAACTAGCTATCTGATGAGCATCGCGTCGGCCTGGGTGGGAGTTGCTACCTATCATGCCGTTGAAGAAGCGCTCCATGGCCGACCAGTATCAATACTTGCTTCTTTGCGCGCAGCGGCAAAGCATCGTACAGGAATTATGCAGTGGGCGAGTATTAACTTTGCGGTTGGGTTGGTTATTGGGCTTATTCGTATCCTTGTTGACGAGTTATTAGAGAAAATACCAGGCGGAGCCAAGCTTTCAGCAATGATTGTGAGTAAGATTGGCCTTGAGCTTCTTACGATAGGATGGGCATTCGCGACGATTTTCATGCTGCCCCAGTTAGTGCTGCGTAATGAAGGTGGCCTCAGTACCGTGCGGGCCTCATGGGATCTCTTTAAGAAGACGTGGGGAACCAATGTAGTTGCTGATGTTTCTCTGAGTGGCCTTCTCACGCTCATTTATATTGTTGCGGTCATGGCCATTAATGCACTGATTTTCTTTATCGGCAGCTCATTAGGATTTGGGGAGGGCTCGGGACTACACTATGCCATTGCTCCAGCGGTGCTAATTATTTCTCTTGGGCTACTTGGCACGTTGATGACGAATGTTTATCGTATGGTACTTTTCCACTTTGCTGAAACTGGTGATGTGGTGGGGCCATTCATTCCTGAACTTGTTACGCATGCGTACCGGCCAAAAAATAAGCTTGATAAAGCATTTGCACACTTTGGTGTGTAAAAACGGTTAGGTAAAAACCACCCACAGAAAGTGGGTGGTTTTTTCTAGCTATCTGCCAGTTGTATGAGCGCCTTCCAGCGGGCAAAATACTCGCGCACCTCCAGTTGTGTGGTGGTGATCGGGTACTTCCTAAAGCTTGGTTGGGCAAATGTCTCAGCCTCAACGCCCAGTGACTTGCAGGTGTAGGTGCTGCGGGCTGCATGAAATGCCTGAGTGACAATAATAACATTGCTAAGACCAAATACTTGCCCTGCTCGCTCACAGCTTTCGTAGGTGCTAAAACCTTCATAATCTAGGAGAAGTGCTTCCTCAGGTACTCCCAATTTTAGAGCCTCACGACGCAGTGCACTAACCTCATCATAGTCCTCGCTTCGGTCACCACTAAGAAGTAGCTTGGTGACAATACCTTTTTCATATAGTTGTACGGCGCCGTTTAGGCGATCGGCAAGCATCGGCGAGAGTCTGCCAGAGCCGGTGACTTTTGCCCCAAGAACCAGGGCTACGTCGGCTTTGGTAAGGTCGCTGGAAGATTGGTGTATGCTACCTAATTGACTCAGATCGATAACAACAAACGGAATAAGAAAAAGGCAGCCCAGCAGGCCGCCTAGTATTGCTACTTTCCGGTGCATAGTTCCTTCAGGAAATCTGCCTCACTCATCCGTAAGCCGTTGAGGAAATCGGCAAGTGGCATGCGCTTTTTCCCTGCGCGCTGGACTTCATCGGGAATGAGTATGTC
>JAGVEG010000047.1 GCA_020058355.1 Candidatus Berkelbacteria bacterium | reverse complement strand
TGAGCGTGCGGGTACAGATTCGCGTAAATAGCCGTGAGCTTACCGACATCCTCTTACAGGAGATCACGCCAAATTCTGAGCATCACGCCGCACTGTACGGCCTTATTGACCGCACCGATAAGCTGACCGGGGATGAATATACTGAGCAGCTTGTGGGTATTGGTCTTACTGCAGAGCAGCAAGATCGTGCCCGGCAGCTTCTGAGTGAGCGTTCGCTTGCTGCCGTACGTACTGAAGTGTCATCGGCAGCTGACATTACTCTATATCTTGAGAAGATGCTGGGAATGGTGGCGCGTAACGACATGGTTGAAGTTGTGTATGACCCAACAATCGTCCGGGGTCTGAGCTACTACACGGGGATGGTATACGAATGTTCGTTGCTTGACGCTAAGAATATGGGCTCAGTTGGTGGGGGAGGACGCTATGATCGTCAGATCGGGCAGTTCTTAGGGCGTGATATTCCAGCGGTAGGCGGATCATTTGGCCTAGACCGTCTCATTGCCGGCCTTGAGCAATTGGAAGCATTGCCAACGGGTGTTCATTTAGCCCAGGTTGCACTCCTGCCGCTTGCTGGATGTGAAGAAGATGCGTGGAACCTGGCATGCGAGCTGCGTGCAGCAGGTGTATCGGTGGTGAATCATCCAGGTGGAGCTGCGGTCGGACAGATGCTTGGCTGGTCAAGTAGTGTCGCTGCGCATGCAATTGTTGTTGGTACTGATGAGGTAGCCGAGCAGCAGTTTGCGGTGCGTGATCTAACTACGAGAACCGAGGAGACACTTTCTGTTGAAGATATTAAACAGTACTTTCATGACCGCTAGTCATCGTATTCTTTCGGGTATCAAGCCAACCGGCGAGATGCATATCGGTAATTATTTTGGAGCAATTCAGCAGCAGATCACCCTCGCTCATGAGAGCGATGCCTATATTATGATTGCTGATTTGCATGCCTTGAACCAAGTGCATGATGCGGCAATCTTACGGAGCAATATAACCAGCACATTGATCGCCTATATTGCTTGTGGGCTTGATCCGGAGAAGGTAACCCTTTTCCAGCAGTCAACCGTTCCGGCCCATGCTGAGCTTACGCAGATTCTTGGTGCGCAAGTTTCACTCGGACTCCTAGAGCGTTCACACGCATATAAGGATTCTATCGCAAACGGCAAGCCAGTGAACCTTGGCCTGTTCTCATACCCAGTCCTCATGGCGGCAGACATTCTGCTTTATCAGCCAGAGTTTGTACCGGTGGGGAATGACCAAAAGCAGCATGTTGAAATTGCTGTTGACCTTGCTCAACAGTTCAACCATCGCTACGGCGAAGTATTCCGCATTCCGAAGGAGTATATCCCAGCTGAAGTTGGTACTATCCCTGGTCTTGATGGGCGCAAGATGAGTAAGAGCTACGGCAACGTTCTAGGGCTTTTTGAAGATCCTGAGCGGATTCGTGAAAAGGTAATGAAGATTACCACCGATTCACGCCGGCCTGAAGAGGTAAAGGAGCCCGACACTATTGTTCATTTACTCAGCCTTGTTGACGCTGCGGCAGGGGACCAGCTCCGGTCCCGCTATCTTGCAGGAGGTGTTGGATATCGTGAGGCAAAGGAGCTGCTTGCTGAGGCGCTGATCAAAAAGTTTGCCCCACTGCGTGAGCGTTCACTGAGCCTTGCCGAGGATCATAACTACCTTGCCCGTGTGCTTACAAAGGGTGCAGAGAAGGCAGCTGTTGTTGCCAATGAGACACTTCACGCGGCGCAACGTGCCTGTGGTCTGCGTTAAGCTTTTCCGCTAGGTTGGCAGTATGCCACCGCGAAGGACCACAAACCGCCAACCAACAAACCAGGTAATCGATGTACAGTCGGTTGCTGCTGGTCGTATCCCGCCCCACAACAGAGATGCTGAGGTGGCGGTTTTGGGTGCGTGCTTGATTGATAGTCAGGCGATGGGGCGCATTGTAGACCGGATTCGCTCTGAAGATTTCTATGATCTGCCATTCCAAACCATCTACGCAGGTATGCGCAGCCTGTACGACGGACACCGTCCGATTGACCTCGTTACGCTTGCTGATGAGCTGACTAAGAACAACCAACTGGAGAGTGTGGGAGGGCATGCGGCAATTGCTACCCTTGCGGCATCGGTCGCAACGGCGGGTAATATTGTTACCTATGCGGAGATTGTGCGCCATCGTGCGATGTTGCGTCGTCTCATGAATGCTGCCAGCACTATTGGAGAACTTGCTTTCCGCGAAGAAATCGAGAGTGAAAAGCTTGTTGATGAAGCCGAACAGGCCCTCTACGCGGTAACGGGACGCTTTATCCCACAGCAATTCGTTGCTGTTAAGTCGGTGCTCGATGAAAGTTTTGAGCGTATTAACCAATTGCATTCTGGTGGTGGTACCGAGACCCGTGGGGTGCCAAGTGGCTTCTCATCACTTGATGGTCTACTTGGTGGCTTCCAGAAGAGTGACCTCGTAATCTTGGCTGCTCGTCCTTCAATGGGTAAGACTGCATTTGCACTGAACATCGCTGAGCATGCTGCGGTCCGTGAAAAAAAGACCGTGGGTATCTTTAGTATGGAAATGGCGAAGGAGCAACTTGTTGATCGTCTGGTGTCGTCACTTGGGCGAATTGACTCCTGGAAACTCCGGAATGGCTACTTGGATGACCGTGACTTTGCCTCACTCAATGAGGCATACGGCTCGCTTGCGGATGCCAACCTCTTTATCGATGACTCTGCGGGTTCTTCGGTAACGGAAGTACGCGCCAAAGCGCGGCGTCTGCAATCTGAACATGGCCTTGATATGTTGATTGTTGACTACCTTCAGCTGATGAAGGGAAGTGTTGAATACGGCGCTGACCGTACGCAGGAAGTCTCGGAAATCTCCCGGTCGCTTAAGGCGCTTGCTAAAGAATTACAGATTCCAATTATTGCGCTTTCGCAGCTATCTCGTGCCGTAGAAAGTCGCCCCGATAAGCGACCCATGCTTTCTGACCTGCGTGAGTCTGGTGGTATCGAGCAAGACGCAGATATCGTTATGTTCTTGTATCGCGACGATTACTATAACCGGGAAGAGCCCACTAATATCTGTGAGGTATTGATCCGTAAACACCGTAATGGTCCTACAGGCGACGTGAAGCTTCTTTCACGTCTGCACCTTTCACGTTTTGAGAATCTTGATCTTATTCATGGCGGCGGCGTACAGCCACCACCAGAATAGTTTCCAGATATAATTTGAAAAAAGTGGCTTCCAGAAGCTTTCATGATAAGGCTGACTAGGCAGAAGGGGTAATAGGTATTGAATAAGTCAGGATCCCAGCTATAATAAGTGTGTTGAGAGAGAGCAACAGGCTCCATCAACAAAGCACATTCACAACAATTCCAGACGCACACGTTTGCAAAACAAAAAGAAATTAATACGTACCTTTTGTGCACTGGTCCAGGAAGCGCGAGCCCTTCTGTGGAGCAAGGTTTACTTCTCTACGGATACTGCACCACCGCGTTTCGTGAAGAGAGCGACACCCTTTCCTAGCCTTTATTATTCAGGCAGCTGGAAAGCAGGAGGTCGCTTTTTTGTTTATCGTGAGTTGTCATACACCATCAACAGGCTTATGATTGGCAATACCTTAATGCTGGCATATCATAACTCTATGAAGTCATCAAAGAAACAGGGATTCGGTCTTGTTGAGCTTATCGTTGTGGTTTCAATTATCAGCATCATAACGGCGTTGAGCGGCTTTGTGATTCGTGGCGCCATCTTGAAGGCGCGGATTGCTACTGCAAAGGCTGCAACGGTTCAGTTGGCAAAGGGTGTTGATGTAACAATTGCTGATCAAGGAGTCTATAGTAATCGACCTGATGGACCTGATCGCTATGGTCCAAACAATACAACTATTACCGGTGACCCACTCGGCATTTTCTCAGGGGGAGGAACAAGTTTTAGCTACCCCTCAAAAATTTCCTCACCACCACTTGGATTTGAGTACGCCTACGCCGCACCAGGGGCGACAACTGCCAGTGGTGTTGACCGACAACTGGTTAATTCAGAACCAAAATATGCAGTAACTGCACGTCTTGGCGATACGGATCAGTATTTCACCGTGAAAGACGGCCAGCCCGCTATTGAGGAAGTATGGTGGGATGACAGTATGGATGACGTCTGGGTTTACGTACACTACCGGTTTGCCGATTTTACCTCTTCGGTGAGTGGGCCGTATCCAATCTCGGAGACACTACAGTACCCGCAAACTGCTCCACTGGGTACATATTCAACTCGAGCTCTCGCCTATCCACACGCCTACCCACCGGATTACCACGAAAATACCATGCTGATTACCGATACGGATACCCTGTTTGCTTGGGTGTACCTGGAGCCGGGGAATTTACCAACGGCTTTCGGAATGTACTTCTATCAAGGGACATGTAACTGTTGGTGGCACGGTGCGTTGTGGGGGTCAGGGATTAGCTTTGCTCCCCCAGGACATACGTGGGAGGCGCAGATGGGCGCTCTGCCACCCCGGGGAGGGTGGGTGCGACTTGATATGCCGGCTAGATTAATGGGATTTACCTCAACTCCCATTGCGATTACTGGAGTGCAGACACTCGTCTACAACACCACGCAGCCAGCAGGTGCTGAGGTCTCATTTGATCGTGTCGGTGTCTTGCGTGCTCCGTAGTCCCGGGCTACCTCAAAAATCCTAGCCCATTCCAGCGCATTAAATGTAAAGGCTTCTTTAGATGTTTCACTGCTATACGTAAAGAGCGTTTAGTAGTAACTAAATCCTGTTAATGGTGTATCATAGTTTGTATGAGACCCCGCAAGTTCCAGGCCTTTGGACTAATCGAAGTTATTGTTGTTGTTTTTATTATCAGTTTGATTACTGCATTGAGCGGTTTTGTCATTCGGGGTGCCATCCTGAAGGCTCGGATTGCTACCGCAAAAGCGGCAACGGTTCAGTTAGCAAAGGGAGTTGCGGTGACGATTACCGATCAGGGTGTGTATAGTAACCGGCCAGATGGACCAGACCGCTATGGTTCGAATAATACTGTAGTGACCGGTGATCCCCTGGGAATTTTTTCAGGTGCCGGTACGGGAACGAGTTATCCATCAAAGATTACTTCGCCGCCTCCGGGCTTCGAATACGCCTATGCGGCTCCAGGTGCCACCAGCTTAACCGGTACTGACCGACAGCTGGTTAGTTCAGAGCCAAAGTATGCAGTAACTGCACGCCTTGGTAACACGAACGAGTACTTTACTGTTAAAGACGGCCAACCTTCAATCGAGGATGTCTGGTGGGATGACAGTATGGATGGTGTGTGGGTATACCCTCACGTTCGCTTTACTGATTTCACTCCTGCATCAAGTGGGCCATATCCAATTTCTGAGTCTATTCAGTACCCGCAGACGTCACCCAACATTGAGTATTCAACCCGTGCGATCGTGTATCCCCATAGCTACCCGCCAAACTACTCGCCCCAGACAATGCTCATCTCGAATAAAGACACATTGTTCGCGTGGGTGTACGTTGATCCTCAGAGATTGCCAACATCTATTGGTTTGTACTTTTATCGAGGACCATGTAACTGTTGGTGGCATGGGGCGATCTGGGGTCCTGAGAATATAAAATTTGGCGCCGAGTGGGAGGGAAATATGGGTCCAATACCGCCACGGGGTGGATGGATACGTCTTGATATGCCCGCTAGCAGAATGGGCTTTACTGATCAGGTTGTGCCGATTACGGGTGCCTTAACGATGGTGTATAACACAACTCAGCCTGCGGGAGCACGAGTTTTCTTTGATCGAATTGGCGTCCTGCGTGCACCATAAGATATGGCTCATTCTAAATGTAAAGAGGCCTTTACATTTTTGGCTGCAATACGCTAGGCTAAAGAGCGTTTAGCAGTAACTAACTCCTATGACGAAGCTCCGTCCAATTGGTGACCACGTCCTAGTGCGTCCTCTTGGTAAAGAGGAAAAAACTGCCAGTGGTCTTTTTCTTCCTGATAGTGCTCAAGAAAAGCCACAGCAGGGTGAGATCTTGGCCCTTGGTGAAGGAAAGTATGTCGGTGACACGCTTATTACCTTTGAGAAGATGGGTCTGAAGGTAGGTCAAATCGTGCTTCTTAGTAAGTATGGTCCTACTGAGATCAAGCTTGATGGCGAAGAGTTCTACATTGTTGACGCCAATGACATCATTGGTGTTGTTGAGAAGTAACCGATACCTATGGCAAAGCAAATTCTTTTCGACGAAGAGGCACGCGGCAAGTTGAAGGCTGGCGTTAACATTGTTGCGAATGCAGTGAAGACCACTATTGGTCCCAAGGGACGTAACGTAGTTATGGAGAAGAGCTACGGCTCACCAGTGATTACTAACGATGGTGTTACCATTGCTAAGGAGATCGAGCTTGAAGACAAGTTCGAGAACATGGGAGCACAGCTCATCCGTGAGGCTGCATCAAAGACCAATGACGTAGCGGGTGATGGCACCACCACCGCAACCGTACTTGCTCAGGCGCTCATCAATGAGGGCTTGAAGGTAGTTGCGGCGGGTGCCAACCCAATGATTGTAAAGAAGGGTCTTGAGACTGGTACCAAACATCTTGTTGAGCAGCTTAAACAGCTCCGCAAGCCAGTAGCGTTAGGTACTGCAGATGTTGCCCATGTTGCTACCATTTCTTCTGGTGATCCAGAGATTGGAAAGCTGATCGCTGAAATCATGGAGAAGGTTGGTGGTGCTGGTGTAATCACAGTTGAAGAAGGTCAGACCCTTGGCCTTGAGACCGAGGTAGTAGAGGGTATGCAGTTTGATAACGGCTACGTCTCTGCGTACATGGTTACCGATACTCAGCGCATGGAGGCTGCTTACGGTGACGCGCTCATTCTTATTACTGATAAGAAAATCTCAAGCATTCAGGAAATTCTTCCGTTGCTTGAAGAAATGGCTAAGACCGGCCGCAAGAATCTCGTCATCCTTGCAGAGGATGTTGATGGGGAGGCACTGGCTACCCTGGTACTCAACAAGCTCCGTGGTACCTTTAACACCCTCGCGGTGAAGGCGCCAGGCTTTGGTGATCGCCGTAAGGAAATGCTTCGCGATATCGCCGCTCTTACTGGCGGACAGGTTATTTCAGAAGAGGTTGGTCTGAAGCTTGATGCCGTAACCGTTGATATGCTTGGCCGCGCCGATAAGGTAGTAGCCGCTAAGGACAAGACCACTATTGTGGGTGGTAAGGGAGACAAGGCTACCATTGATGCACGCATTGAGCAGATCAAGGCACAGATTGAAAAGACCGATTCCAAGTACGACCGCGAAAAGCTCCAAGAGCGCTACGCAAAGCTTGCTGGTGGTGTTGGTGTGATCAAGGTGGGTGCTGCAACTGAGGTTGAAATGAAGGAAAAGAAGTACCGCATTGAGGACGCTCTTTCCGCAACCAAGGCAGCAGTTGATCCGGTTGATGGTGGTATTCTTCCTGGTGGTGGAACGGCTCTCATTGACGTTCTAGACAGCCTTAAGGACGTGAAGCTGGAGGGAGAGGCATCAATTGCCCTGGACATCCTGCGCAAGGCCCTGAAGGCCCCTCTGCACCAAATTGCCGAGAACGCAGGCCAAGACGGTTCAGTAATTGTTGAAGAAGTTCGTAAGGCAGCGAAGGGTATTGGCTACAACGCGCTCACTGGCGAGTATGTGGATATGCTGAAGGCTGGAATCATCGATCCTTACAAAGTAACATCGTCTGCTTTGCAAAATGCTTCCTCAATTGCCGGTATGGTATTGACCACCGAGGTATTGATTGCAGATAAACCAAAGAAGGAAGTCGCTGCACCTGAGGGTGGAGATTACTAAAGCTCCTTTGGTGCGGGTGGTGTCTGGTCCTCGGAGCGATAACTCCTTGGAATCCTGCGGAGGACACCACCCTCCCAAAGTCGCTTTAAATATGTGGCGATACTAAAAGTAATTTCTAGTTTCTAATAATGAAAATTGCAATCGGCACGAGAAACCCACTTAAAACAGCTGCAACACAGCAGGCTTTTGAGCAGTGGTTTACTGGTGAAATAGTTGAGTGTGTTGGTGTCAGTGTTCCCTCTGGTGTAGCAGAGCAGCCAATGACTGCTGAAGAATCTATTCAAGGAGCAAGTAATCGAGCTCAAGCCAGCTTGCAAGAAGTGCTTGATGCAGAGTACGGGGTTGGTCTTGAGGCGGGACTCGAGCAGGTAAATGGCCAATGGTTTGTGAGTGGGTGGGTTGCTATTACCTCGAGGTCTGGAGCTACCTACGTTGCAAGTAGTGGACGGGCTCCTGTGTTACCTGAAGTAATGGAGCGTGTGCTTGAAAAGGGATATGAACTTGGGGCTGCTGATGATGAGATATTTCAGCTTGCAAATAGTAAGCAAGTAAATGGCTACATTGGTATTCTTACAAAGAACATTATTACGCGAACTGATGGCTTTAGGGATGCAATTATTACTGCCCTAGGACGACATACTCTTGTGGTCGGCAATTAGTGCTTCCGCAAGGGTTGCTACATTCCACTTAAGGTCATCAAGCGTTCCGTCATTCTGGATACGGTAGGTCCATCCTGTATAATCGTGGAGCGAAAACTCACTAGGGTGGTTGTAGTGTTCGGGGTCACTACTAAAACGATCTTGATGAATCTCCTTGTTGATATCAACAAGAATGGTGCTCCCGCCAAGACGGTGAATCATCTCTACCTCGGGGAATAGGCGAATACCACTAACGATAAGTGGTCGGGGCAAGGTACTTATGTCTTCTTCAACCTTCTTTACCCAATACAGTGGATCAAGCGCGCGATACCGGGCGCCCAGGTTGCGCATGGCTGTTCGGTGTAGGTCCTTTTCTTCCTCTGATTCAACAGTGTTTGTTCCTAGCTCGGCATCGAGCATGCGGCAGATTGGGGTTCTGAAGTTGTAAAGAAGTAGTCCTGGAATATGTTCTTGGAGAAAGTGTGTAACGGTGTTTTTACCTGAGCGTACGGGGCCTGCGATACCGAGTAGCATAGTGGAGTTGGTCATAGAATGAGCTTTATGGAGTAAGTAAAAGGCCCCGCAAATCTAGTGCGGGGCCTTTCTGTGCGGGTTTATCCTCCAAGGATCCGTGCTGCTTCGTCAATCTTCTTGCGGAGGGCTTCGATCTCTTCTTGGCGCTTTTCGAGCTCGTGTTCTTTGCTGATGATCTCTTGGGTCTGCTGTTCGTCGGCGGCGAGGTGGCGGCGGAGGTCTGCGATCTCTTCCTCAAGGGAGGTTTTCTGAGTGTGGAGATCCGAGAGCTGTTGCTGGAGGCGTGCGGTCTCCTGGGTGATGTTGTCTTCAAGGAGGGTGGTGACGCGACCAACTACCTCAGGGGCAAATGAAGGATCAGTTACGGGCACTTCGGCCATGGGCATAGGCTCAGGTAGTGAGGGCTCTTCAACGATAGGCTCTGGCATAGCTGATTCAGTGGCGGCAGGTGCGCCAGCTGGCTCTGCAGGAGTCATGAGTGAGTCAAGGAGGGACGAGTCAACAACCGGGTTTGGTGTAGGAAGTGAGGACATCTCCGGCTCTGGCATAGCTGGTGCTACAGGTTCCATGGTGGGGAGGGGTGATGCAGGAACGACCGGCATGCCTTCAAGGGGAGTCATCGGGGTGCTTGCCGTAGAGGTCTGAGGAGCTTCTTCAATGCTAATACCACCAAAGGTGAAGTTGTTGGTAGGAGCGGGCTCTACTGGGGTAATCCCATTGGTGATGTCGCTGAGGGATGAAGAAACAATACTATTGATTGCAGGATCAACCGCGGGGGTTGTTGGAGCAGCTGACTCCATAGGCTCTTGAGGCGCAGCGACTACTTCAGGAGTAGCTGGGGCAGCCATAGCGTCAAGTGAGGGCATGACGGGTACCTCTGGTGCGGCGGCTTCCGGAGTGGGGGATGCTACAGGGGCTACCGGCATATCTTGCATTGCCTGGTTCATGAGGCCGCTTAGATCTACGGGGTTAGCTGTAGGAGCTGCTGGGGCTGGAGTTTCTGGAACAACAGGTGCAGCTAGGTTAGTGGCAGGCGCAACAGGTGCGGTAGGGGGTGGTGTTGCTACAGGGGAAGAAGGGGTGCTGGGTGGCGGAGTGGGCACACCGGCATCGCTCTTGGCGGCAGATTTTCCAAATGAGAACAGAGCCATGCGGGTACATTAGGGACAGATAGCATTAGTATACTAAGATCGGTTGCGGGCTGCTATACCTCGGGGGATTGTGTACGAAAAAAAGCCCCATTACTGGGGCTTTTTTTCTGAGTAGATTATTCCTTCACTCGCTCTACGTAGGTATTCTCAATGGTATTAACCCGGATGAGATCACCAACTTTTACGAAGAGGGGAACAGATACGGTGGCGCCGGTCTCAAGGGTTGCTGGCTTTGAGCCACCTTGAGCGGTGTCACCCTTTACACCAGGGTCGGTCTCGGTAACGAGCAGTTCTACCTTGGTAGGAATTTCTACGGTTACTGGCTCATCATCGAAGAAGAGAATAGAAACGGTAGCACCCTCCTTGAGGTACTTTGCTGCGTCGCCGAGAACGTCTGACGCAATAGTGTATTGCTCGAAGCTCTCGCTATCCATGAAGACAAGGTTGTTGTCTTCTGGGTAGAGGTAGGATGAAGCACGACGGCTCAGTGGTGCCTCATCAAACTTGTCTGAACCTTTGAAAGTGATATCAAAGATAGACTTTGTCTTGAGGTTGCGTAGTTTGGTACGCATAACGGCACCACCACGGCCCATCTTGCTGTGTTGATATGAGACCACAACATGTGGTTGGCCTTCATGGATGATGGCTACGCCAGTTTTGAGGTCGGTGATACCAAGCACAGTGAAAAATTACTTCTTAACGAAAGGAAGAAGCGCAAGGTGACGTGCACGCTTGATAGCCTGAGCTACAAGACGCTGAGTAACACCTGCGTTACCGCTACGACGGCGGCTGTTGATCTGACCGAACTCAGTAACATACTTACGGAGCAGGGGAAGATTCTTGTGGTCGATCTCGGTTGTTTCACGAGTAATCGCAGGCTTCTTGGTGCGTGGAGTTGGATATCCAGCAACAGCTTGCTTCTTACCGCGTGGGCCTGAAGGTTGTGCCATGGTTGTTGTTTAGAATGGGATATCGTCAATATTGATCTCGTCGGTGGGCATCGGCGTTGCAGCAATAGGTGCTGCGCTGTGTGATGCCATTGGACGAGCAGCAGGAGCGTTAGTGGACATGCCATCAACGCCACCAGCACGGTTTACCTGATCGGGACCAATGATGGTGTCTGCAACGAGTTCGGTGCGGTATTTCTTCGCGCCATCTTGCGCCTCCCATGAACGGGTTTGAAGACGTCCGGAAGCAAAGATGCGGTCTCCCTTATGAAGGAGATTGCCACACCGCTCTCCAAGCTGACCCCATACAACTACCTCATGATACTCTGCTGGTGCATCTACCATGTTGCCACTTGCGTCGCGGTAGCGACGGTTGGTTGCAACAGCAAAACTTGCGATTGGTTGATTACCAGTAGTGAAGCGAACTTCTGGATCACGGGTGAGGTTGCCGATGATATCGACGCGGTTGAGGTACAGCATAGGAGAAGTACTAGAGAGAAGTAGTTTCTTCTTCGGAAAGAAGCTCTTCGAGGGCAGCGTCTACTTGCTTGGTGCGCTCTTCTTCTGAGATATCCTCTGAAGAATCAGCAGCCTTCTTTGGGCGGCGTGTGGTACCAGTAGTTTCGCGGATTGTTTCCTCTGCGCCACCCTTTTTATCGGTGCGGCGTGGCTTCTCTTCCTCAGGGTGAAGAGTACCAGGTACAGCCTTGGTGTATGCCTTGGTAACAAGGGAACGGATAACGTCGCTGTCAAAGCGAAGCTCGCGCTCGAGTTCTGTTACAGCGGCAGCAGGGAGGCTGAACCACAGTGTTACGTAAAAGCCACTTCGGTTCTTCTTGATAGAGTAGGCGAGTTCGCGGCGACCCCAGAATTCCTGGCGCTCCACGGTACCCCCGTTACCCTTGATCCAAGAGCCGAGTGACTCTGCTTTGGCCTTTCCTTCTTTGTTCCCAGCTTTTTCGTCCAGGATGAAGG
>JAGVEG010000042.1 GCA_020058355.1 Candidatus Berkelbacteria bacterium | reverse complement strand
CTACATCGGGGCGGATAAAGCGGTAGAGCGGATGGGTTCGCTGCAAGAGGGCGCGGATCAGAATTTCGGTAGTGCGGAAGTTTGCAATTGCTCCTGAGCGCAGCGGGCGATCAGCAACCAGGGTGCCTGGCGTGCGGCCAAGCATGGCGTGTGCTTCAGCACCAACGGCGACCACCTGGCTACTAGGAAGTTCGCGGGCAATGACGGTTGGTTCACGCAGAATAATGCCACGGTGTGGCAGAGCTACCAGGGTGGTACTGGTACCTAGATCAATCGCAACTCGTGTTGGAATCCCTAGCACTAGAGTACGTCTACCGTAGTTGTCTGGCGCTCGATGGTAGCCCCCAGTGAACGAAGGCGCTCTTCGAAGCGATCGTAGCCACGATCAATCAGCTCAGCATGCTCAACAACGGAGGTGCCTTCAGCAGCCAGGGCAGCAATTACATAGGCAGCACCTGCGCGAAGATCAGGACTGATTAAGGTACTGCGCTTGAGCGGGATTGGTCCGGTAATAATGGCGCGATGGGGATCGCAGAGCACGACGTTGGCACCCATCTTGGCGAGGAGTTCAGCAAAGTTAAGGCGACCTTCGTACATCCAGTCGTGGACATGACTAATACCTGTGGCCTGAGTGGCTAGTACCAAGAATGGTGACTGTAAATCTGGGGGAAAGCCAGGCCAGGGATTGGTCTGCATATTGGTTGCTACCAGATCCGACGGGTGAGCGGTGATGCTATCTTCAGTAATGGTAAGCTTGGCGCCAAAATCGTGCAGTTTCGTGGTAATGGGAAGCATGTCTTCTGGGTTGCCGGTGCCTTCAAGGGTAACGGTACCCTTGGTTGCAAGGGCTGCCGCGAGGAAGGTACCAATTTCGATTTCGTCAGGAATAACAGCAATGTCAGCGTCACGCGTTGAAAGATCGCCACCAGAAACAACCATCTGCGATGTCCCTGCCCCGGCTACCTGATAACCAAGCTGCTGGAGGAGCTCTGCCAGGTTGCGGACATGCGTTTCTTCGGCGCAGTTCCAGAGACGAACCGGTGTGGCACAGCCGCAGGCAGCCATGAGTAGATTTTCAGTACCAGTAACTGACTTTTCGCGGAGATAGATGAGGTCTCCTGCCAAGGCATTAGGAACAACTACTTCATAGCGATCACCATCAAAAGAAATTATGCAGCCAAGACCTTCAAGCGCGGTAAGGTGTGGGCCAATGCTACGTTTGCCGATGACGCATCCCCCCGGATGAGGAAACGATGCCTTGCCAAATCTGGCAACGAGTGGACCGACAAAAACCATCGAAGCACGCAGCTTCCGACCAAGTTCGGTTGGTACCGAGTGAGAAGTGACACCCGCTGTACAGATTGTAAGTACATCGTCACCTACCCATTCTACGGTGGCCCCTAAGGCAACCAGGATCTCAAGCATTACTTCTACATCGCGAATACGTGGCACGCGGCGCAGGGTCACGGTACCTGTGGTGAGTAACGTAGCTGCGATCAACTTCAAGACGGCATTTTTCCTACCAGAAATACGTACCGTCCCCATGAGCGGGGTTCCACCAGTGATAACAAAGCTGCTCGACATATGCGACCTTAGGGATAGCGAGGCCAATCTACCATAGCTAGGCAATTTCGGGTACGCTTGCACATAGCATATGACAGCAAAGCCCTATCTCGGACACGTTACCCCTCATCATCGCGGGCACTATATTGCACGTATTCTTATTTACTGCAGCCTCGCTGTCGGGGTAAGTGTTGTGGCGGTGGCCTGGGGTCTTGGCTTTCGCGTTAACCCGTATAGTCGCGAGATTAACCAGGTTGGTACGGCTAGTATCGCCCTCAATCAGTCGCTAGAAGGTGTGCAAGCGGTGTTTGATACCGCCCCTCCTCTTACTGACTTCCCCGTTAACAACTACTCACTGCGACCAGATACCTACCAACTTACGATCAGTGCTCCTGGCTACAAAACCTGGTCAACCGGATTTTCGATCGTAGCGAGTGAGTATCATGCCTTTCATGACGTATTTTTGCTGCCTGAGACCGTTACCACAACACAAGCTTCATGTAGTGACCCGGTGAGTGAGAATATGACGAGCCTCATCCTCAAGGATGGTGAGGTTTGGAACGAAGCTGAGCTGCTCTGGCGCCAGTCAGCGCCGTTTATTGGGGCAAGTTGGGTGGTACGCGATCGCATTGTGACACTCCTTGATGAAACGGGCACAATCACCGTCCTCGGTATCCAGCATAAGGTTGGACAGCAACTACAATCAGGTGTGACTGGACCGCTTTCGATTCGTTTTTCGGGCAATATGCTGACTGTTTGTGGAAGTGGTAATGGCGTTGACCTCCTGCTTCGTTCACCTAAACAGGTGTCGCTTCTTCCCCGGCTCTAATACAAAAAAACCGGCACGAGGCCGGATTTTTTAGCGAGCAGTTGGTAGGTTTTGATTAAACGCTGGTGGCGTGAAATCTGCGTTCAGAGCAGGATCAGGACTTACCTGTACTGCCGATACAATGAGACGCTCACGCGTTGTTCCCAGGGGCCAACAGGTACCGAGGTTAATACCGGTCCATGACTGCTCAGTAAGAATTCCCACTGCAGTCGGGGGTACAACCGTTGTACCGCTCACTTTGTAGGTATACGTAACGTTGTTGGTGCGGACGTGTACCATGTCACCCTCACTCAGGCCGTCAAGCTTTGCGAAGGCACGTTTATAATCACTCTTTGCCCATCCGTAATACGAGCTATGGGCAGTAATATACCCCGCTCCCTTACTACCAATTGGTGAGGTCCCACCAAGATGAATTGCACCCTTGAGCAGTGCTTGCTCAACACTTTTTGGGCCAGTATTCACATTTGGCTGAAGTGGCAGCGAAAGACCAAGTTTTTCAATGAAAATAGTGTCGTTGGCAATATCAGGTGTTGCCACCGGTGTAGCCGTGGGCACTGGCGTTGGCGTGCTGGTTGGTTGTTGTATTACAGCAAGCACAGTAGGAGTTGCCGTTGCGGCCGCTACTACTTGTACGGGTTCAAATCCGCTGGTTCGGGTTCGCTCAAGGTATGCAGGGAAGTTCATCACAATTGCCGAAGCAAAGATGGTAAGAACACCTACTACGCCGGCAATTACCGCCGAAGTAAGTTGCTTGCGTGCACCCAAAATTAACTTTTGTCGCTGGGTGACAAAAGGATCAAGAAATGAGGCAATACTCTCCTCGGTAAGGTAGAGTACTTCCTCTTCAGGGGTGACGGATGAAGATGTCGTCATATGGATTCTTATTACCACAGATTGGCGAAAATGTCCATAAAAGAAAGTGTTTTCAAGTACGTTGCGCAGGTGTAGACTTGCACCATGAAGCAACACACTGACTACTGGTTTATCCGAAAGACCTATGGTTATGGCTGGACACCCGCAACCTGGCAGGGTTGGATGGTAATTGGCGTCTTTGTACTCCTCCTTATCCTCCTTAGCCAAACAACTGAGCGAATGCCTGGTGGTATTGAAGAGAACTGGCTCTCCTATCTGTTACAGGTAGTTGGTCTCACCTGCCTTTTACTTGCTATCACGGCAGCAAAAGGCGAGCAACCTCGCTGGCAATGGGGTCCTGAAACAAAAAAGAGTAAGACCTCCTCAAAACGTAAGTGATCTGATACTGTAGCTGTGTGCCGTGGTGGCGGAATGGTAGACGCGACTGACTCAAAATCAGTTTCCTTTCAGGAGTGAGAGTTCGAGTCTCTCCCGCGGCACCAACTATGAACTTTCTATGAAATTTCAGCTTGTCCAACCTGATGATGCTGGAATCCAGCAAGCCGTCCACACCCTGCGTGCGGGCGGTCTTGCTGTTATTCCCACTGAAACTGTCTACGGCTTGGTAGCTGATGCTGG
>JAGVEG010000079.1 GCA_020058355.1 Candidatus Berkelbacteria bacterium | reverse complement strand
GTAACTCCTTTGAGTACGCACACGAATGCGCCCAAAACCAGCTCGATTGGATGCGAGAACATGATTTAGAGCCCCTGATTGAACCGCGCCGGATCACAAGCGATCTTTTGGAGACGGTTAGGATGTTTTCGTTTTAGAAAATTGACTTAGTCCTCCTCCACAAACTGCTTGAGTCGCTCCATGCGGGTATCCCACTGTTTGTCCATGGTGGAAACGAAGTCTTTGACCAGTACCAGGGACGCGGGGTCAAGCTGAACCAATACATCTCTTCCACTTGGCGCAAGCGTAACAACCTGGGCGCGCCTCAACACCTCAAGGTGCTTGCGTGCACCTTGGCGTGTAATCCCAAGGCCTTCTGAGATACGACTGAGCGTAAAGGAAGAACCTCGAGAAAGACGAAGTACCATTTCAAGGCGGACGGGATCACCGAGCGCCCTAAAGGTCGCTACCGCAGACACGCTTCTAGGCTAGGAAGGTTTCCAGACGGCCCATCATGTAGCCCCATCCACCTGAGTTCATATCGAACTTCTCCTGTGCAACATCCATTGGGAGTTGAGCAAAGCCTGACTCCTTCATGAAGATCTTTGTCTGCTCTTCCACAGCCTCAAGCGTGAACTCTACCAACGTAGTAGGCACACAAGTAACATCGTCAACAACATCGCTGCTCCCTGGAATCCAGCGGAAGGCGAAGTAGTCAACCGGCCGTGCATCTACAATCAGAACACGCGTCTTACCATGACCTTCAAAGATAAAGATAGGCTGCTCGCCAGGAGTGAGACTCCCCTCGACCATGTCAGGGAACCACTGAGTAATCTGGGTAGGGTCTGAGATAGCGGCATAAACACGCTCTTGTGACGCGGCAACAATAATTTCTCGCTCAATAGTGTCAGGGATGGTGGTCATCTAGGGTTGGTGATGCTGGTGGTAAGTACGACTAATCATAACGAGAATATGAACATATGCAACTCTATAGTTGCATGATATAGCCATACCCCTCATTGAAGTATATAGGGAATATGGATGGGGTTTTGTGTTTGATATCGGCAGCCCGCAAGATTTCACTCTGCCTCCAAATAACTGATGTATTAATGATACCAAGTGGTATTCACCGCACTATTCAGCGTTTTTAAGAAATAGTGCCACCGCCACGCAGTGCTTACAGAAGATATCGTGTGCCTTTGGATTGCCTGTGCAGTGCCAGGATAATTGATCGCCACTTAGCCGTAACTGTACGCGACGCCTACTCCCACCACCCTGACGCACCGTGCCCTCAAGCCCTCCGGCCCACGCCTCTACGGTGGTACTTGTTCGCGCTATAATCTCAACAGCGCCTCTCTCAACGATGGCGGTACCGTAGGTGAAGTTTGAGGGCAATGCCAATACAGCAATGTCAGCATTCCGGAAGTATTCCTGGAGAGAGTCCATGCGCTAAGTAAATCCCTGGCCTACTTTGCTACTTGTATAAGATTGAGAAACGTTTCGGTATCCGCTAGGCAGCCCTGATACCATTCGGCTGGATTACCCACCAAAGGCCCCCGTGGGTTCTGATGTCATGGCATTTTACCTCACCAGGCCCCTCGTGCGCATAGTAGTACAGCGGATGACCGTTATAGGTGACCTGGGTAGTACCATCCGTACGCTGAGTTGTTCCCAGCAATGCACTATTCACACCTGTTGATGCAATTGGTGTGCCATCAGTAAGCACCGGCGGCCACGCTACTGCACAACTACCGTAACACTCTGGTGTCGTTGAATTCTCCAGCTCCCAGATGTAAATAGCCTGTTTCTCACCATCAAAAAGCATAGAGCCAAATTCACTATCGTGCGCTCGTATAATAGTTCCCTTGGCACCATCTTCGCCTGCAATCACAGGGTCTCCGACTGGTTGCTGCACTCCAACCTCTTGGCTGATAGTGGGACTCGCCTTATCAGTAGCTGACCGAAAAAGTACAAAGCTTACGAATATCAGGCCTGCCATAACAAGTAGGATGGCTGCAATTTTCTTGTTCACCGCGTAGTTGGGTTGGCTTTGCGAGTTCATGCTCAAGACCTCTCAATTAAGATATACTCTACTCATCACGGTTACCTAAATCATTCTATGATGAAAGCTGCAACTCTTCAAACACTACTCACTCCCTGGCTTCTCTTTGTCATTGTTGTCACTATTCCATTCATTGCGTGGGGAGGTGCCCAGGAATGGGATCTGAGCAAGCTCCTAACATTGAGCGCCTTCCCCTTACTCGGCCTCTGGGCATGGGGCATTATGTGGACGCACTACGTACTAGAATGCTTACGTAACCTTTCCGAGAAGTTTCAAAACAATGCTGCTTACCAAAAGATCAGTGGCGTACTTGTCCTACTCTTCCTCTTTCTCCACCCTGGCCTTCTGGCACTCCAGCAATTCAGGCTAACCGAGAAACTCCCCCCAGATAGCTACTTCAGCTATGTTAGTAGTAGCCAAGAGGTGTTTATCTTGTTTGGAATCATTTCCGTCCTCATCTTTCTCTCCTTTGAGGTCTTTAACCGCATTAAGGAGACTCCGTTTATGCAGCGAAACTGGAGGTGGGTGAGCTTGAGCCAAATGGTTGCCATGACCCTCATCTTCTTCCATGGACTCGGGATTGGTAGCATTCTTGAATCCCCAAGCCTTGAGCTCTACTGGGTTGCGTTGGGAGTCCTCCTCATCCCCTGCTTTGGCGTGGTTGGGCGTGAAGACTGGAGCTCGGGTAGGTAGCCTATGCTCGGCGTAAGAAATTGGTTCACGAGATATCCTCTACTAGTTATTCCAGAATCTTCAATAATGGCTCAAAGATAAATACTCTATTTCTTCCTTTTGTAGGGTCAACTACTGTTACAATACCCGCTTTCACAAATTTCTCTATAAGAGTATACAGTGTTTGCTTGTTGTTAATTTTGGCGTACCTACCAATACTTTGAGCGGTAAACACCGGACTTGAAAATAGATCTTCCAAGAAGACTGAGGCGTATCGTGAGTTAAACTCAGGCAATCTGACATGTAATTCCCTATATAGCCTCTCAACCTTTTCTGCGCGCTCCTGCGACTTCTTGGCCTGCTCTCTGATTGCCCTAAGAAAGAATTCTATCCAAAACACCCATTCACCTCGCTCACTAACACCGTTCAACATTGCGTAGTAATCTCTACGATGGTTCTCAAGGAACTCCGAAAGGTAGAGGTTTGGATACGCTGTAATGCCCTTTTCGTAAAGAAAGAGTGGTATGAGTAGGCGCCCAACACGACCATTACCATCTGAAAAGGGATGAATGGCTTCAAACTGGTAATGGGCCACCGCTACTTGGATTAATGGATCCGGAACCTCTTCATTGTGAAGATAATTCACAAGATTTGAGAACAGACGAGGAATCTCAGCATGGGCAGGTGGCACATACGTCGCTTCTTCAAGTGTTGCACCTGGTGGACCGATATGAACTTGATGAGTACGAAATTCACCTGGTTGCTTATTTTTGCCCCTTACAGAATCTAGTAGCACTCTATGCAGGTCTTTGATGACATTCTCTGACAGTGGTCTCTCTGATAACAAGCTCCTCCCCGTTTTAATAGCCTTTCTATAGTTTGAAATCTCGCGATAATCCTTCAGCTTTTCATTTTCTTCACCATTAGCTTCTGAGGCATCGAGCTCAAGAACTTCCTCAAGCGTAGCCTGTGTTCCTTCTATTTGAGAACTGAGGACGGCTTCTTGTGTGGCAAAGGTTCGTCTAATCAAATCAGGATTAGGAAGGCGTTTCACCACCTCATCGTAACGGGCCACTGCATCTCGTGCAGAGGTTAGTAATGGGATTAGGGTTGTATAGTCAATCTGAGGCGGTAAACCTGGAAGGTCAAAAGGTACTTTTGGCATGCTATAACGTTAGTCAGTGAAGTAGACCACGCCTGACAAGCGAGTACATGGCTGGAATTACTATACTCTTTGTTCTAAAATAAGTATATATTCTGGAATAGTGAATATATTATTCTAACGAATTTCTGTTCATGGGTCTTGAATTAAACTTTTAGTAAGCAGATTCTGGATAGTTTACTGTGACTACAAACAAGAAAAAACACCCATAACGGGTGTATTTTCTTTGGCTGGGGATGAGGGATTCGAACCCCCGATGACGGGACCAGAACCCGCTGCCTTACCACTTGGCCAATCCCCACTAGCTGGAACAAAGTACACTTGTGTACTTTGTTTTAGGTAGTTGATTGAGGCGAGTGGAGCGGAGCGTACCACTTGGCCAATCCCCATGATTTTGGTCTGTGCACACGCAGTGTGTACAGGCTTAAATCATTTGTAAGTGCCGAGTGGTGAACGCTAGTGATACCACTCGGCCAATCCCCACTAGCTGGAACAAAGTACACTTGTGTACTTTGTTTTAGGTAGTTGATTGCGGCGAGTGGAGCGGAGCGTTTGAACCTGAAAGGTTCTGAGCGAAGCGATACCACTTGGCCAATCCCCATAATGTTTAAGCCGGTGATTGCCCGTGCTTCGCACTGCGGCCAATCCCCATGACTTGGTCTGGTACACGAAATCTGTACACTAAAACCTTAGCGAATTCTGAGCAATCCGACAACCCTGTATCAGATTAAAGCACTACTCAAATAATCACTTGGTTTTCTTGCTCATAAAAAACAGGTACGCTAGTGCATATGGCTCAAAACACCCGTGAAACCCGCGTTCCCAAGACTGTTGTCTTCTCTCTCTTCACTGTGGCCCTGGGCCTTGCAGTTGTTGTGGGAAGCAGCATCCTCCTCAATCAACCCGCAAAGACTACTTCAACTGAGAAAGAAGCTACCAACAAACCAACTACTGACCCTGCCGAGATTCAAAAGCGCGTAGCTACCCGCACGACCGTTGGTAAAGAAGCCCCTCGCCTCTTCGTTATTGCTGACACCACCACCGTTCCCAAGAACGCATTCTTTGCCCGTGCTCAGAAGAATGATGTAGTCCTTGCCTACGAGGAATCGAAGATCTTCATTCTTTTCCGTACTGATGGCGATAAAGTAATTGCTCTAAGTGATAATAGTCCCCTGGAGGAAACCTCAGCACTTGCGGCAACACCAGCTCCTGAGGCAACCGCAACTCCAGAAACCTCTCCAAGCCCTGTAGCAAGCCCTACAAGCACACCAACTCCTACTACGAGTCCTTCGCCAAGTCCTTCAGCTGCAGCGGCCCCTGTGAAGCTTTCCTGGATTAATGCCACCACTACCGTTGGGAAAACCCAAACCGTAGAAAACAGCCTCACTGCCGAGGTGCAGGGTCAGTACACTGCCGCTTCCCGCACAGCTACCAAGCAGACCCTTTCATCCCAGGTAGTCTACCGCTCAGAGTCCGCTAAGGCCCTTGCCACCACTATCGCAACCGCACTAAAGTACCCTCTGAAGAGCCAGTTTAGCAGCGAAGAAGTTCCTGCAGATACTGAAATCATCGTTGTGGTTGGCGAGTAACACTGAGAAGTTGCCTATGAAAACTGCCAGGAGATTATTCTCCTGGCAGTTTTATTTCTCCTAAGAAGGCTAGGCAATTGAATCAAGGAATGAGAGGTGCTTTGTCTTCTCGCGTAAGAACATCTGATCATCAAAGCCATGCTTTGCAACAAGGGTGCTCACCTTTGTTCCACCCAGGTAGTGAGGCATAATTACGTAGTTTGCCCCAGCCGCATACAGCTCCTTTGTATCTTCCGCATCATCAGACATGGCAATCATCAATGCAGTAGGACTAGCTGACTTAACCTTTGTGGTTATGAGTAGATTGGTCGCAAAGTCCGAAATACTTGAGATCACTACTTCGGCTGAGTCGAGCTCGAGTTCATCAAGAAATTCCGAATTATTTGCATCACCATACTGCACATCAACCTTCTTTTGGATCAACTTGTCGAGCATCTCTGGATCATAATCAATAACAAGGAATGGGTAGTTCAGGTGCTTACTAAATGCCTCAACAAAGTGAAGTCCCGCCTTGCGGTACCCAAAGAGAATAAGCTGGTGCTGCCTATCTTTCTTTCGTGCTGCGCGAATGTGCTTTCTCTCAAAAATTCTGAGGATCGGCGAAAGTAGTTTATAGATACTATCTGCGTAAAGAATTAGGTACGAGGAACCGGCAATAGTAACTAAGCCAACGAGCGTTACCAAAGAAACAACCTCCTGACTCACATGCCCGACCCCTAATCCGAGCAATACAAGTACGAGCGAGAACTCACTAATTTGTGCAACAGCAAGCCCTGACTTAAAGCCTGTTTCTTTCGTATATCCCATGAATCCAAGTATAGCCATGACAATAAGTGGATTTCCGACAAGGACAAAGAGAGAAAGAGCAAGTGCTGATTGCCAGAGAGAGCCGAGACTTCCGAACTGCAGCGTTGAGCCCAACACGATAAAGAACATGATGATAAAGAAATCACGCAGCGGACGCATTTTCGAAGCAATCTCATGACTGTACGGAGTTGCAGCCAGGCTTACACCAGCCACAAGTGCCCCTATCTCCAGGGAGAAGTTGTACTGCTTGAACAAGGCAGCCACACCGAATCCCCACGCCAGTGAAAAGAGGAAGAGGAACTCCTGGGATGACGCGAAGAAGTGACCAAGTTTGGGGATAAGCCAGCGCGTACAACCCACCAAGATACCCCCCAAAATGAGCCCACTTAATGTAAGGCGCCATGTAACCTCAAGAAGTTCACCACCCTGAGCAAAGGCGGTCACGGCAATCAAGATTAAGGTTGCGACCAAATCCTGGACGAGCAAAAACCCAGTTGCAATCTTTCCATGAAGCGTTGCAAGTTCACGCTTATCGGATAGAAGTTTCAGGATGATAATCGTACTGCTGAAGGTTAGGGCAACGGCAACATAGATTGACTCAACGCTTCCATACCCGAATAAGCGAACAAGAAAATAGCCGATTCCCGCAGTAAAGGCCACCTGCCCAAGACCGGTGATGACCGATACTTTTCCAACTTCACGCACTACACGTGGGTTGAGTGAAAGACCAATTACAAAAAGGAGGAAGGCAATACCCAGGTGTGAGAACACCTGAAAGATTTCACCATCATGCAGGATATTCAGCAAATATGGACCAACAAGAAGTCCGGTAACGATGTGGCCGATAATAAGTGGCTGCCGGATTGCCCGCATAGCCGTTGCTACAACCGCAGCAATAACAAGCACCAAACTGATCTGTAGATATATACTCATACACTTAGTTTACCAAACTTTCCCCAGAATGACGCACTGCAAGCAGGCGGGATCCTAAGTAGACTCACTCATTACAGCAAAAACCCCCGATTCCGCGGGGGTTTTCATGCGGTACTTAGTTGGCCGCTGGAGACGCCTCTGCTGCTGGATCAGAATCGAAGGTTACAGGACCTGCGTTAACAATGATGTTACGTGATGGGCTGTAGATGATTGCCTTTGCTGATTCTGAGAACACAACGAGCTGATCACCCTTCTCTGAACCCTTGAAGAATGCCTGCTGGCCCTGAAGCTTCTCAGGATCTTCAATGTTGAAGACTGTAGGACTTCCTTCTGGCAATGCCATGAGCTTACCGATGTT
>JAGVEG010000037.1 GCA_020058355.1 Candidatus Berkelbacteria bacterium | reverse complement strand
TTCGGTATCAAGGGCTGGAAGCTCAAATCCAATGCCACGCCAGACCACTTCATGAGCCCAGCCATCAGCAACAGTGCATTGAATCACTCCATTGGCACCGGCTTTCATCCCACTGGTGCCACTTGCCTCAAGACCAAAAGTAGGAGTATTCAGCCAGACATCAGCACCTGAAACCAAGAGCTTACTAAGGCTGATTGAGTAGTTGTTAAGGAAGACAACCCGATGCTTTAGCGGGTAGCTACTGATCTGCTCGATCATCATGATGAGTTGCTTGGCTTGCTCGTCGGCCGGGTGTGCCTTGCCGGCAATCAGTACCTGGAGGGGTTTCTCGGCTGAAAAGAGCAGCGCCTTCAGCTCCTCAAGATCGTGGAAGAGGAGGTCGGGACGCTTATAACTTGCAAAACGGCGAGCCCACACAATGGTGCAGACATCTACCTCAAGGCGGATGCCGGTGCTGGCATACACATAGTCTAGAAGATGTGACTTACAGAGTTGGTGCGCTTCCCAGATGGGTTGTACAGCTGCATGACGAAGGCTCATCCAGCTTTTTGGATCAGCCATCCGATCGCGCCAGTGGGGGAGTTTTTGATCGAAGATATGCTGGAACTCTGGGTGCACCCAGCTTGGTAGGTGGACACCATTGGTAATGCTGGCGAAGTGAAAATTCGGCCACATCTTACGTGCCTCATCAGCGTGCAGTGCGCTGACGGCGTTTACATGGCCAGTTGCACGCAGTGCAAGCATGGTCATCGAGAGGATGCCGGGTATTTCAGACGCGCCAAGGGTAGCAATCTGGTCAAACGCGAGGTTGTGCTGCTGGAGAAGGTTACTGAGGAGTGGTTGTACGATAGCATGGCCAAAGGCATCGTTCCCAGCAGCGACTAAGGTATGATTGGTAAAGACAGTCTTGCGTTGAACTTCTTCAACAGACCCATGGCGACCAAGAAGCTCGATCGTAGCAAAGGCAGCATGGCCTTCATTGAGGTGGTAGAGCTCTGGAGTTCTTCCTAGTGCATCCAGTGCGCGGATTCCGCCCACACCGAGCACTAATTCTTGCTTAATACGGTTCACCTGATCGCCTCCATAGAGTCGGTCGCAAATTGTGCGATCCTCTGGACGGTTCTTCCAGTGGTCAGTATCAAGAAGAAAGAGTGGAATAGAGCCAATATCATAGCGCCAAATCTGTGCATACACCGTGCGGTCACCAATTGGCACGGGAATCAGGAGGGTGTCACCATCGGTATCCTTCTGGAGAATGAGGGGGACCTTTGCTGGATCAGTCAGCACCCATGACTCGTGTTGTCCACTAAAATCAACATTCTGTTGGAAGAAACCATACTTATAGAAAAGCCCAATTGCCGTCAGGGGCAGGTGCATATCATTGGCCTCACGCAGGATGTCGCCGGCAAGTACGCCCAGTCCACCTGAGTAGATGGGAAGTGCATCGCTCAAACCAAATTCAGCACACAAGTATGCGAGTGTTTTCTGCGATCGATGTGCCCCTCGTTGCATAGAACTAGTATACGGGGTTATACGCATTCTTGCCTAGAGAAAAAGAAAATCCCCGCGGAATGCGGGGAGAGATTAGTGAAGTCTTTTTAAAAGCTCACAGAGTTTTTCTGCACCATAGATTTCATTATGCAGGGCTACTGCAGCCCGCTCCTCAGGGAATAAGAAGTACTCCGGGAGGAACTGCAGAGCAGAAGTGGTAACTGCCGAAAAACATGGGATACGAAGCTGTCTACGTGGGTCCGTCATTTTATGAAAACCATACATGTAACCGTCATGGTTCTCGCGGGCTCCGGTTGCTGCGAAAAGAACCTTCAAGCTATGTTGTTGCGAGCCAGAGCGCCACCGCAGCTTAAGTACGTACCATTCCTTTCTTACTACGAGAGTCTCCTCTCTGAGTAGCTTGGCAACAAGTAGTGCTGCAGGGCTTCCAGCCAGGACTCCAATCGTCACCGTTTTCATTTTCTTTCCCCTATAACCAAAAAACCGCCCGAGGCGGCTCTTTGGGGATGGTCTGGATTTGCGATCCAATTCCTCCGTATCCTTAGAAAGCCGCCGGTTGGCAGGTAAGAAGGACAAGAAGGAGGAGGGAGTGCATAGCCATCAAGAAGGATCCTAGCAAACTCTTTTCAGGGATTCAAATACTCATTGTGAACGACCTCATCACCTAATCCCAAAACTGCACGGGCTCCGCCCCAGGGTTATGAAGCGTACTCAGCTCTTTCTGCAGCCAGAGATAGGCTCCAGTAGAGAAGCCCTGGGCGCCACATCCCCAGGAGGTTAGTGTGTGTGCTGAGCTAATTTCTCCATGATGACCAAGTGCGTGATGATAGAGAATTTCGTGGGTACTCGTGCGAAGGATACTAGCAATCTCGGTACGATACTTGGTGGCATTGAGGCGGTAGAGTGCTCCGGCTACCAGGTTATTTACAAAGAACCAGCTGTCGCCGTTATGGTAGCTCAGGTTGGTCTCACCCGTACTGTACGCTTGGTAGCGTGCATCAAAATGAGAGATGCTACTGAGCCCGCCCCAGCCAAGCCACGTTTGTTTAAGTACTTCATCAAAAACATGTTCCCATTGAGCAACTGAAAGTAGATCGGGCTGGAGAAGGTAAGAGATAATGACATTAGGGCGTACGGTGATATCTTCATACCCATCAAGGAGTGAGCCGTTGCTAACGAGTTGGGTGCGTACGGCGGAGAGGATCTCTAGGCGTGAACGCTCCCACGACTCATCGCCAGTAAAGTGAGCGAGGTGCTCGCAGGCAAGGGCGAGACCGAGTTGGATCTCAATGCGGTAGCCAGTACGGCCAATAGTGTCCATCCAGGTTTGGTCCACGTCACTCTCAAGGAGTCCAAGCGTAGGGTGGCGCCTTGCAAGAAGCGTGGTACAGAGCGGTGCAAGGATGGTTGCAATATGTTTGCGTAGTTCATCAGACATCATATGCGGCCCATACTCCTTAATGAGGAGTGTGAGCCAGGTAAGGCCATCGGCGCAGGTGCGATGATCACCCTCACCTCCACCAAGTGCACCTGCAAAGGTGGGGAATTCACCGTTGCTTGTCGGTAGGTGTAACGCCCATACGAGTACCTCTTGCTGGAGGTGTGGTGGTAGTCCGAGCGCAGTAAGGAGGACATCGCGGGTCCAGCTTTGGTGAAACCAGGGGAGGCCCGCCCAATACGAGGGGTTTGCTGCAAGTGAGCGAAGAGATTCTTGGGCAAGGAGCGCGGCATGGTGCTCTTCGCCAGCCAGTGCGGAGTGGCCACTTGTGTGAAGATGGGGATAAGTAAGTGTTCGTTCTGCACCGTGCTGAGCACGAAGGAGTGCTTCTTCGGTAGTACGAGCACAGCCGATGCCAAGTTGATCACCGTAGAGCGATCCAAAATGAAGGACATATCGTTGGTCGGGGTATGAATGACGCTGCGTGTCACGCGGGTAGTCAACGGCTACCCACTGAAGTTGTGGAGCAACGCGATCATAGCCATAGAAGCAGATATACCACGGCCCGTTCGTGTACTCATCCTGGTAGCGAAGTGTACAAAACTGCTCATGATGTTCGAGGGAAAACTCACGGCCCCATTCAGGGAGTTGGTATTGATCACGAATATCAAGATCAATACTGACTCCTTCGTTCCCAATGCGTGAAAGCGTAAGGCATGCAGTGTCTGGATCAACGTAGATCCCAAGTGCACCACCACGCTCATAAGTGATCCAATCTGTAGCGTCTGATCGAATAAGACCGGTTACGACACTGCCGCTTAATCCAATGCGTTCGATAATTTTGAGAAAAGAGTTATTCTCCCACAGATGCCATCCTTCGTAGCGGGTTGAGCGCTCAGTGAATTGATAAAAAAGACTTCCTTGATAGCTGTGACGCAGCAAGGCAACGGGATGGTCGACATCCTGCTGAAGGGTTTAAGTAGCGGTGCTATGCGTGACCTTCATGGTGTTTGTTCCAGACTGCGGCATACACACGGGCATAGGCAGTCAGTGCGGTAGACCAGCTGAATTCTTGCGCAGTTAAAAATGCATCAATACATCGACGGTCGTAGGTATGTGCTGATTCATGTAAGAGTTGATCGAGCAAGAAGAGGAGTTGCGTCTTCGCGGCAGCGTCCTCAGTGACTGAGCCACGGGGAAGTGTCCACCAGCCACGGGTTGTTTGCTGGGGAGCAAGTGTCAGCTTTGCGGTAAGGGCTTCACCAAATCCACTTGCCGTACTCAAGATAGTAGGAACGCCGGCAGCGAGTGATTCATGAGGGGTGTAGCCCCAGGGTTCATACTTTGAAGGAAGGAGGGCGAGGTCAAAGCCTGACAAGAGTTCTTGTAGCGGCCGACCAAAGAGGGGCTCTGAGCCATCAAGGTAACTCGTAGAGCGGAGTACGTGTACGCAATCCTCCTCTTTATTTGTAAGACCTTCTGTAGCAAAGCAGGTAAGAAGAGGGTCGAGATCCTGTGCGTAGGCGGGTTGCGTAAGTAACGCAGTGTTACTAACGACATCTTGTTGGAGAGCGTGAATTGTCTTTTCCCACTGATGAGTGGTAGAAGCATCGAGGGTAATAGTGTCACTTGGATCCGACCAGTGGACGGCAGTAAGTTGGCCGTTCTTCATGAACCGTGTAGTCGCATCATAGGCGGCAAGTGAACGAACAAGTGCCGGGTGGGTTGCCGAGCGATGCTCGGTAGGTATGAGGAACCAGGCAATCACGGTGCGACGGCTATCAGTACGTTGCAGCATTCTGTTGAAAGTATTCAACGTATTGCAAATGAAGTCATAGCCCTTTGATTCCATTTCAGGGCGACCAAAAATCGCGATATGGAATGGCTCAGGCTCGAGTATCCGTTTCTTACCAGCACTTGCTTGAGCAATCCTGAAGAGTTCACCTCGAATAACGCTACGAGCACTGCGTGTTTCTGAAAACGTAGCAAGGAGTGAGGTGTCGAGGGCATTTTCGGTAACAACAGGGAGAATGCCATGGTAGGTATGTACCTCATGAGCGGTCTGGCCACTAACTGCCGTGGCGGCTTGTGCCTTAGTGAGTCCAAGCTGTTCGAGGTGATGCTTTGTTGCTACCCCGTATGAGCGTGCTTCGGCAAATGCGTCTGCGCAGCGGGGATCGTGTGGTATAAGGTTACGACTTGCGCGTGAACGACCAAGTACCGTTGCGTGGGTAGTAAAGACGCTTTTAATTGTGCGTGAGTGAGGTGCTCTTGCAAGAGAAAGAACGGTGCCTGCAGCGAGCCATTCATGGGCATGAACAGTAATGGGTTGATGAAGGTGGTGATTGCAGGAACGGATAAACTCACCGGCACACCAACTCCATATCAGCGGAGTATCAAGGTCGTAGAGATCAGATCCGAGAGTATCAAGGTGAAATTCCTGCCAGAGCTGTGCTTTCAGGGCGTTGCGTGACGATTCCTCGGCGCGGTTACTCCAATCAATCAGAACCACGAGCGGTTCACCGGGAACATTCCATCGTCCAACACGGAAAAAGATGTCCATTTTGGCAAGGTCTTCAGCAATATGCCTAAACTCTTGAGGGAGTGGAAGCGGCTGAAATACGTCCGCTGACTGTCCAAGGTCTGGGCCAATGGCGAGATACGCACCACTAAACAGCTCTTGTGTGCGGGGCAGTTTAGAGGTAATTACCGTCCAAATACCACCAACCTGGTTGGCAACTTCCCAACTAACTTCAATAAGGAGTGGTGCTGATGCCATACCAGGTCGTGGAAAATAAACTAGGCGTGTCCGTGGTGCTCGGTACCGTGGTGCGGTGCAGGAGCTTCTGACATGGGAGCAGGTGCCTCAGGAGCTGCTGCCTGCTTCTGACCAAGTGGGGTAAGGGTACCACGAAGGAAGCGCTCGATGGCAACCATCATGCGTAGGGGTGTAGGGAATGCGCGAAGTGTTGCAGCAAGCTCAAGCTCGCCAAACACATGCTCTACCCAAGCAGCAAAGTCGTTCTTATCAGCGTTTACGTGGCGCTGGAAAGTTTCAGGATCGATAAGATTGATTGCCTCAGAGAGGTCATCAAGGGTGCGAAGAACGCGCTCTTCATGTGGTACAGCAGGCATATCGAGTACGAACTCGCGGCCTTCTTGTACGGGAAAATTGCGCTTGTCTTCTACGTCGGTAAGGAGTGACATAAGGGGCAGTTAGGTGCTAGCGGCATCTGTTGAATTAGATCAACAAATAGCTGTCTTTATACTGCCTGACAGATTAAAAAACGTCAAGACCCTTTGTCTGGCGTCGAGAACAATAAGATGGCTGTGGAAAACTTTCTCTATCAAACTTTTCGGTGTACCCTGCCGGCAGGAATACCACGGTGTGGCTTGGTAGGAGCTGCGGCTGCTTGAGAAGTGCCTTCAAGCTTCATAATAAAATCAGTGAGCACATTGGTAAACGCCATGTAGGCGTGATGGGGAGATTCGAACGAAGAGAAATACTTATGGACATCACCATCGGACCAGTACTTGGTACAGAGGTAGTAGAAGTGATCAGACGTCTGAAGGAGGCGCCATTCATGCAGGAGAGCCGTGTTATTCTTGCTCATCACAAGATCGTGGAGGGAGTAGAGCTTGGTGATGGCATCGTCCTGCATGGCGTTACCGAGCCACGCCGAGAGGTCGCGCTCACTGTCTGCCCAGGAGATAGCTTGGGGAATACTAAGAGAGCCATGACGAGGGAAGTCACTCGCCAGCACGCTCGGCGTCTGAAATGAGAACTGGGGATTGCGATACACCGCTTCAGGAAGTGCCTTCAAGAACTCGAAGATGCCAGTTTCAGCCCACTGGTGCTCACCAAAGGTCTCGTAGTCCATGAAGAGGTTGATCGTTTCAGCGGAGCCATCAAGTGAATGGAGCCAGTGTGCAAAGGTATCGGCGCCGAGGGGCCATGCAGACCAATCGCGAGCTGAAAAGCGAAAGGCAATATCGTCAGAAAGTCGATAGTTCTTCAATAAAAGTGCCATCGGCTTCGTGGTGGCTGTTTCGTAAACAACGTTCGGTGAGCGCCAGCCAAGCACCCGGTCAACGCCTTCACTAAGCATGGCCTTGAAGCCCATCTCACTAACCATATCGGCAATGCCGTCGCTGTAAATGAGTTCGGTGTTGCGGAAGGTTGTCGGCGTCTGTCCAAAGTACTTCTGAATTACTGCCGTATGCGCAGCAACTTGCTGACGAAATTCGCGGCCATCAAAAAGACTGGCGAGGGAGTGATAGTAGGTCTCACCAAGGAATTCAACGCGGCCGGTGGCGGCAAGGTCTTGAAAACTCTTGAGTACTTCTGGAGTCCAGCGCTCAAATTGCTCAAGGGTAATACCGCTGATGCTATAGCTAATACGAAAGTCAGGATATTTTTTGAGGTGTTCAAGAAAAATGGCATTTGTGGGGAGGTAGCATTTTTCGGCTACCTTTCGACAAACTTCTTCATTGAGGGAATCAAAATAGTCAGGATGGGTGCCAACTTCAAACGGAGTAATTTGGCGCAGCCGATAGGGCTGGTGTACCTGAAAATAAAAACAAACCGCCGGCATTACGATGCCAGATTTAGGACGGGTGCTCCGTGGAGGAGTTCATCATATACATCGCGGACCTGTTTGGCGGCACGCTCCCAAGAAAGATAGGTAAGGGCCTTCTGCGCGGAAGCAACCTGTGCACGGGCTACCTCTGGTTCTGAGATAAGGGTAAGAATATGCTTGGCAAGGAGGGCTTCATCCCAATGATCGGCTTGGGCTACGGTCGGGAGCACCTCGGCTGCGCCTGATTGCTTAGTAAGGACGATAGGCGTGCCTTGTTGGATTGCTTCAACAGCAACTAGTCCGAAAGGCTCTGAACGCGAAGGAATAACTACAACATCGGCCATGGCGTAGGCCTTCTGTACGTCAGATCCGCGAAGGAATGGTGAGAAGATAATTGAACCAGTAAGACCAAGCTGGGCGGCGAGCTCTTTTGTTCGCGCCTCAAGATCACCGCTACCACAGAAGAGGAATCGGGCTTGGGGACAGGACGCATGTACGGTAGCAGCTGCGCGCAAGAAATGTTCCGGACCCTTCATGGTAGTGACGCGCCCGATAAACAGAACAACCGGATGCTTTCCCTTTAGCGGGAAGCTGCTTGTTGGGAGGGGCTTCTGTGATTGGTCAACACCGTTATGAATCACCGCAATCTTGTGTGAAGGAATCTTGTAGCGCTCATTTACAATTTGAGCGGTGTACCCACTCACCGCAATAACTTTATCAGCTGCAGTGAGGCCAGCTTGCTCGATTGCGTGAATTGCTGGATGGCCTTCTGAGCCACCGGCGCGATCAAACTCAGTTGCGTGAATATGGGCAACAAAGGGGGTTGAGGTGGTGGTGTCTTGGACGCGCTGGGCAGCTTCGTACGTCATCCAGTCATGGGCATGGATGATTTCGGGGCTTGTCTTGCCGTGTATCTGGTTTGAAGTTGCAACACTTGCTTGCGCGTACCAGCTACTAAATGCAGCAGGTCCATGATGGAGTGCTTTGCGTGAGTGCTCGTGGGTGACTGATGAAAAATCACTATAGCTGGTAGGTAGCAGAGACGGGGCAGTTACTCCGGAAGCGCCAGCAGCACCAATTACATTCATGTGGGAGAAAACACTATCGCTGCCGGTGTAGTCAGGAAGGAAGAAGTGAATATCACGAACCATAGGAGCAAGCGCCTGGGTAAGACCAAGCGACGCAACCCCGAGGCCACCAGTGTTGTAGGGAGCAAGCTCCCAGCCAAGCATGGTTACACGTGACACAAAAAATCAATTACCTGTTGTACAGATGTACTGTACTGCGGGAGTGTGAAGGGATGCAAACCGTATGACATGTAGAAAGTGCTAGTGTAGATGATTTTTATTTACAGAAAGCACTTTCTCATAATGTTCATTTATATCAACATTAATTATGAATCCACATAGATTCTTCTCAAAAACGAGCAAATAGTGTTTGTAAACATCAACACAATTGCGATGTCTGAGATACCTGCTAAGATTAGTGCATCTTATATGATAACTTCTTCCGCAATGGAAACAGCAAAGATGCACAGTAATGGCTTCATGTCATTCCTGAGTGAGTACAAGGTGATCCCACTTGCCATCGGTGTAGTAATGGGTGTGGCAGTAAACGACGTCGTAAAGTCAATTGTTGATGGTATCATCACTCCATTGATTGGACTCCTTACCAAGCTTGCCAACATCGATAGTCTCAGTACTCTTATGGTTGGTGATTTCAAGATCGGTCTTGTTATCAGTGCAATCATCTCCTTCATCGCTGTTGCCTTTGTAGTATTCACCTTTGCGAAGGTAATCATGAAGGACGATGCAATGCTTGAAAAGGCAAAGTAAAAACGTTGTTCTATAAAAAGACCGCCTTTGGGCGGTTCTTTTTTATTCTGAGAGAGCGGCGGCGACGGGTGGCCAGACTTGCTTACCGGCACTATCGTGGAGGATAATCGCTCCAAACGGACAGCTTTGCGCTGATTCCAGAAGCATGGCCTGGAGAGCTTCGGGTGTATAGTCTTCGGTGAGACGGAGACTTTCTACAGCAACCGTCCCGTTTTCAGCAAGTTCATTGATAGGATCGTCAGAATTGAGTCCGTTCTTGGTGAGAATAACTGCCTTTGCCTCGTCATCAAGCTCATAGATGGAGTAGGCAAGACATGATGCCGCACTAAAGCACATGTCTCTATCGACAGTAACCTGGGTGATTGGTGCGGATGTTTCTTCCATTACGATAATCTAGGCAGATGGTGTAAAAATGGCAACCGCCGCAGCGGCATTTTGGCTACTGAGGGCTCGCTTTGGTTCACGACGTGGGAGGTTGGGGACTGTGCGATAGTTAATCATCCATCCTTGTCCAAAAAGAGCGACAATTTTATCGTGAAGGATCTTCTTGGCGGGCTCACGGTCGAGCTTGGTGGCGTGGAAGGCATAGCGCACATGCACGAAGAGGGTGGTATCTTCGGTCGCATGGAGGACGCTTTGACTCAAGACGCTCCCGATCATGGGGTGCTCGGCTTGTATCTCGCGGACAAGTTGCTGCCATTGCCCAAAAATATCAGGAGGAATGTCTTTTGGTTCCAGCACTTCTTCGGGGAGCTCTATCACGGGAACATTTGGTTGGTGTGCTTCCTGTATGGTTGGTAGGGTGATCTGCTGTTCTTGGGGCATCATACGGATACAGGTACTGAGGAGTACAAGCTCAGGAAGCGGAGCGTTTTTTGCAAGCAGCGCTCCTTCGGTTCCGACAAGTACGATACGGGCTGCGTGGTGAGGATTGGTATCAACGGTCTTGTGGTAGAGAAATTCGGTGAGACTACTAATACACTGATCGTACTTAGTAATTGAAGCCTGGGCGATCACTTCTGTTAGCGACGTGGTATCTGCTGCTTGGATGGCCTGGGCGATACCAGCAATCACCGTGCGCGCAGGAACGCCAAGCTGCTCGTGGACACTTGCGACGGTAATGGTCCCACGACTTCCAAGTTGCTCGAGGAGCATAAGTGCATCACGGTAAGATCCAGCGGCACTCTGAGCGAGAAGGGTGAGTGCAGCGGGTTCAATGGATACATTTTCTTGAACAGCAGCGCGGGAAAGTGCTTGTTTAATAGTATCAACAGAAGCAGTCGTATAGCTGAAGAGCTGGCAGCGCGAGCGGATGGTGAGAGGAACTTTATGAAGCTCGGTGGTTGCAAGAATAAAAACCGTCGTGTCGCGGGGTTCTTCTAGCGTCTTTAGAAGTGCGTTAAATGCTTCATTGGTGAGCATGTGTACTTCGTCGATAATGACAACACGGTATTTCAAAAGTGAAGGAGGGTAGGCGACAAGTTCTTTAAGATTCCGGATGTCATCGATACCGCGATTACTAGCTGCATCAATCTCGAGGACGTCATTGGCTGATTCTTGGAGAATCGAAAGACAGGCAGCGCAGGTATTGCAGGGCTCATAGGAAGCGGCTGCGGCATGCGGATTCATGCAGCACAATGCCCGTGCAAAAATGCGTGCGGTACTTGTTTTGCCAAGACCACGCCCACCGGTGAGGAGTGTAGCGTGTGGTGGGCTGCCCTTCAGTAGTGCTTGCTGGAGTGGGCGCACCACTGACCCCTGACCTAGGAGGTCGGCAAAAATAAGGGGACGATAGTTACTGGCAAGACTGCTCATAAAGATACTCTAGCTTAAATCTTCGATTGAACCCATGCTAACCCTTCCGTATTTAAGACGGCTGCAGTACACTGGAAGAGTTCTAGTATAAGCACCTGTGGGGAGGTCGCCATCACTCAGTCAGACGTATCAGCAACAATTGCGCTTAGCGCGGGAATCACTGCTCAGAAGGCGAGTGAGCTTTCTGCTGCCTTGTTCGAAATTATCGCGCAAGCCCTCAGTAGAGGTGAGTCAGTTGATGTTGCAGGGCTCGGAGTCTTCTCGACCTATAAGACGCCAGCGCAGGTGGTGGAAGACCCGCCGGGAAGTGGCCGCAAGACAATCACACTGCCAACTATTGAGCCTGACTTTGAGCCAGACCCAAAACTGATTAAGATTATTGTTGAAGAAATTCAACAACACCCCGAACTCTTTTCCGGTGACGAGACCGAGGCTGAAGAAC
>JAGVEG010000043.1 GCA_020058355.1 Candidatus Berkelbacteria bacterium | reverse complement strand
GTACGGCCGCGGTTATCGCGCTTTCGGCCTAGTTTAGGAGTATGCATACGAATTCCCTGGGAAAGTTATGCGGTGCGTGCGAGAACCTCGCGCACTTCTTCAAGACCCTTGGTACCAAGACCCTTGATTCCCTGGAGCTTCAGCTCTGAAAGACGCTTCAGACCAGAGAGAGTCTTGTATCCAGCTTCAACCAAAGCGTTGGCGGTGCGGGTTGAAAAACCTGCATCTTCAATCTTGGTCTTAGGATCAAGCAGAGTACCGTCACCCTCTTCAGAGGCAACATGCACCACCTCGATAGCAGCAGTCTTTGCTTCTTCAGCCTCTTCTTCAAGAAGAGCATCGTCAGAAACACCAGCAATTGCAGCGAATTGGCGACGCAGTACAACTGCAGCCTGATCAAGTGCAACGCGAGGAGTAAGACTACCATCGGTTGTAATATCGATAATCAACTTATCGAAGTTTGTCATCTGACCAACGCGAGTACTCTCAACGCGGTAAGAGACAGCAGCTACAGGGCTGAAGATGCTGTCAACCGTAATAAGACCAATAGCCTTAGGACGGTCATTCTTGCGCTCTACAGGAATGTAGCCGCGACCACGGATAACCGTGATGCGCATCTCAAGCTTTGCACCAGCATCAAGCGTTGCAATAACCTGATCAGTATTAACTACTGAACAGTCAGCATTTGCCTTGAAGGCAGTCGCTGTTACAACACCTGCAGCGTTTGCAGAAAGCACGAGCTCAGCACTTTCGGTGTGGAGCTGGAAGCGGAGCTGCTTGAGGTTCAAGATGATCTGAACCACATCTTCACGTACGTGAGGAATGGTTGAGAATTCATGCTCTACACCATCAATCTGCACTGTATCCACGGCGGCACCCTCAAGTGAGGACAGGAGCACACGACGAAGCGCAACGCCAAGCGTGGAACCATACCCAGGGAAAAGTGGCTCAACGGCATAACTGCCCTGAAGACCGCTCTCGCTGAGCACCGTTGTGGATGGGAGGATGATCTGATCCATCATGGTAGTGGGTGCTACGGGTGATTAACGTGAATAGAATGAGACAATCTGCTGCTCATCAACCAACGCAGTGATTTGATCACGAGCTGGTACTTCAAGCATTTGGACTGAACGAGCTTCCTTGCGGAGCCAGACAGGCAGATCGACAGCGGTACCGCGGGATTCTTCAATCTTCATCAGAATATTCTTGTCGAGAGTGATAGAATCACCAACTTGTACTGCGTAGGAAGGGATAGAAAGCCGCTGACCATTCACCTGGACATGACCGTGGGTCACGAACTGGCGAGCCTGCTGCTGAGTGAGGGCGAACCCTGCACGGTAGACAACAGTGTCGAGGCGAGTCTCAAGGGTTTGCAAAAGTGCGAGACCTACGTTCTCTGACTTCAGTGCCTTTTCGTAGTAACGACGGAACTGCTTTTCAAGAACACCGTAGATGAAGCGAGCCTTTTGCTTCTCGGCTAGCTGTAGTTCGTACTCTTTCGGACGACCACGGCGACCACGAGGACCATGAGGACCTGGCTTGTAAGGGCGCTTTGTTACCGCCTCTTCATTGGTACGAAGACCAAGCTTGATACCAAAGCGACGGGAAAGCTTAATTTTGGGACCGATATAGCGTGCCATAGGATTCCCGGTTAGACGCGACGAGCCTTACGTGGGCGGCATCCGTTGTGGGGAACCGGCGTAAGATCACGGATGGTGTGGATAGTCATACCGCTGCCAGTAAGCGCTCGGAGAGCCGCATCGCGACCTGTGCCTACACCAGCAATACGTACTTCAACGTGCGTAATGCCCATAGGCTTAATCTTCTCCAGAACGTTCGTTGCAACCTGAGTAGCAGCAAATGGAGTGGACTTACGTGCACCCTTGAATCCGTGGGATCCAGCTGAGTGCCAAGCAAGTACATTTCCACCGCTATCAGTTGCAGTGACGCGGGTATTGTTGAAGCTGGCGCTGATGTAAATTACACCAAGACCAACGTTCTTACGGGTAGCGCGCTTGCGACGTGAAGTACCACGTGCTGCTGCGCTTTTAGAAGGAGCTGCTGCCATAATGGTATGCCGTTATGTCTTCTGAGCTGCGCCCTTGCGGCCGCTGCCCATAGTAACACGCTTACCCTTACGGGTACGTGAGTTAGTACGCGTCTGCTGACCGTGAAGAGGAAGACCCTTCGCATGGCGATCGCCACGGTAGGACTTAATATCACGAAGACGCTTGATGTTGGCAGTAATGGTACGGCGGAGGTCACCCTCTACTGTATGCTCACTATCAACAATAGAGCGAATCGTATCGAGTTCGCTTTCGGTGAGCTTATTTGCGCGGGTTGCAGGGTTTACCTGTGCCTTTGCAAGGATTGCTCGTGCTTGAGTAAGACCAATACCGTAAATATAGGTAAGGCTGTACTCAATCTTCTTTTCGTTGGGGATGGTTGTACCGGCTACGCGTGGCATAGGATAAAAGTTAGCCTTGACGCTGCTTGTGCCGTGGGTTTTCACAAATGACCATAACCCGGCCGTGACGGCGGATTACTTTACACTTGAGACACCGAGGCTTAACGGATGCGGAGACCTTCATGGATGGTTAGTTACCGGTTTCTGATGCAGCAATCTGCGCACGACGCTTTTCAGCGCTGCGCTGTTGTGCCTCTTCAGTACTCAGACGCGTGAGAACGCGCCCTTTCGTAAGATCGTAGGGTGATAACTCGACCTCTACCCAGTCGCCCACAACAACTTTAATAAAGTGTTGTTTCATCTTACCCGAGAGCCGTGCGAGGATCACACGGTTAACCTGCGCGAGCTCAACACGAAATTGAGCGTTGGGCAACTTCTCAACTACCTCGCCTGATAAAGTGAGGGTAGCTTCCTTAGCCATGGAGTAGTGAAGTGTGCTTGATGCGCATTAAGATAGGGGCCTTCGGTGTGAAAGTCTTCCTAATAAGATCACACTTCCCCTATATAAGTCAAGAGCCCGCCACCGGTAAATGGTGAGCGGGCTCGTAAGAAACGATTAGGGATTCCGAAAGGCTAGTGCCGGGAAGTAATCAGGGTTAGCGAACAGCGGAAGGGAAGCAAGTAGCATTGCTACAACCCCGAAGTCAGCGAGTTGGCGCGGGTAGCGCTTTGTGAACGACATGCGGTGGTTATAAAATACCGCCCACAAGGCGATTACTAGCGCCCCAAGGTACGAATACGCAATAACCGGGTAGCTGTTGGCTTTGAAGATAAGAGTGATTATTACAGCAACTGCCTGAGCAGTAGCCTGCACCACATACCGTGCATGTGCCAGTGGAGTAATTCGCCAAGTCTTCATTTTGAGATTATGGTCCAGCAACAGAGCGGAAATCGCGAGAGAAACCACGAGAGCGAGCCCCAGTAAGTGGGGAGGGAAGTTTTCCATTATTTTAGTAAACCTTTCGCAATAGTCTTAACAGAAAGAAAATTAGCGTGTCAACACCTCTACCCCACTCTTAGTAATAAGTACCGTTTCTTCCATCTGTGCCGCAAGAGAGCCATCAGCAGAAGCTACTGTCCAACCGTCGATAAGCGTAACGACATCTCCCCCACCCAGGGTAAGCATTGGTTCGATTGCCAATACCTGCCCGACGCGGAGTAAGGGACCATCACTGGTGCGTCCATAGTTTGGTACCTCGGGAGCCTCCCATACTGCCTTCCCTACCCCATGACCACAGAGAGCACGTACAATACCGAGCCCGTAGCGATCAGCTACATCCTGCACCGCTGCTCCTATAGACCCTACACGGCGTCCTGGCTTTGCAGCAGCCATTCCGGCCTTCAGTGCTTCTTGAGTGTGATCCAGAAGATGCTGAACTGTATTTGGAGCCTCACTGCGGAGCATACCCACTACTTCAGTGCGCGCTGCATCAACACAAACACCGTCAAGCCAGAGGCCGACATCAATCCCAAGGACGTCACCTTTCTGTAGGACGTATGACGAGGGGATTCCGTGTACTACCTGTTCATTCACTGAAAGACATGAGGTATACCTGTAGCCCTGGTGACCGAGGAATGAAGGTGTGGCACCAGCCGCAGTAATCCACGCATGAATCTGCTTATCGAGGTCTTCAAGGATTACGCCGGGAATAGCCGCAGCTTGGGCATCACGCAAAACACGGGCCAGCAGAGCACCAGCCTTACGGAGTTTCGTAATGTCTTGGGGAGTTTTTGCAATCATAGTCGCTCAAGTATGGCCTGGTGTACTTCGGCCTTCTCGCCATAGGCGTCAACACTAATGAGGCGACCCTGTTCTTGTAAGTAAGCTAGGAGAGGTTCGGTGCGGGCATGGAAGAGCGCGATGCGCTCCTCAATTGCCAAGGGATTATTGTCAGTTCGATTCACCAACTTACCACTAAAGGTACGGTGGTAGGCAGTGTCCTGCGCTTCTTGTGAGCGCTGTTCAATGCGCTCGATCGCCGTTTCGTCATCGATTACCAGTTGCACAAAGCGCGGCGGCTCCAAATGGTAGATCTCCCAGAGAGGAAGGAGGGCCTGGTACTGCTCAAGGGTACGGATTGCCCCGTCAGCAATGAGACCAGTAGTTACTGGGTTTTTCTCAAGAAACTCTGCCAAAACCTGGTAGAGCACTACATCTGCAACCAGTCGGCCAGCTTCAAGGTTTCGCGCCAAGTAGTGACCAAGATGATCATCAGCGTGGGAGCGCTCACGGAGGAGATTACCGGAGCCAAGATAGGTGTATCCAAGTGATTCAACCAGCAAAGCGGCATGGGTTCCCTTGCCGCTCCCCTGGATACCAATTAAGTGAATATTTGGACGCAACACTTACGCCAGATATTGGTTATACGAGCGCATGATCACCTGTGATCGTGCCTGACGGATAATCTCAAGTACAACGGAAACCGCAATAAGCAAACTCGTTCCACCAAGGCGCAGGGTCTGTACATCAGTAATACTTGGAATAATCACTGGGAGCACCGCAATAACCGCAAGGAAGATAGCACCCAGCACCGTAAGACGCATGACCACCCCTCCGAGATACTTTTCGGTGTCAGTGCCAGGGCGAATGCCCGGAATGAAGCCGCTTTGCTTCTGCAGATTCTCCGCAAGATCCTTTGGCTGGAAGATAATCGTCGCGTAGAAGAAGGTGAAGGCAATAACCAATAGCGCGTAGAGCGCCGCGTAGATCCAGTTGTTGTTGAGGAAATCCGCAATCTCTCCCCCGAAAATGCGAGTCCGCTCATTAGCTGACTGGCGCATAAACTCAGCAACCACCAATGGGAATTGCAGCATACTTACCGCAAAAATGATTGGGATTACACCACCAGCATTCAGCTTCAAAGGAAGAACAGAGGTAACATTACCCCCTCCCATTTCCTGAGCAGCACCGCTACGCAAACGGCGTGCATAGGTAATAGGAATCTCCCGCACTGCCTCTGTTACCCAGATAATACCCATGAACAATATTGCAGCAACAACCGCAAAGACACCGAGCTTAATCAGTTGATCAGTAGTAACTCCCGTTTCATAGACAGCAAGAGTGTTACTGATCGACTGTGGGAAGGTTGAAACCACACCAATAGTAACCAAGAGCGAAAGACCGTTACCAATTCCATACTCAGTAATGAGCTCACCAATCCACATGAGCAGTACACTGGTAGCAATAACTGTAATGAGCGTAAACGTAATTGGCCACACTCCCCAATCCGTATAAACGCCAGCGTTCTTCAGGTAGGTAAGCATTCCTAGACCTTGAATGATACCGAATGGCACTGAAGCCAGGCGGGTATACTGAGCGATCTTGCGGCGGCCAACTTCACCATCCTTACTCAAGGTTTCAAGTTGAGGAATGACATGGGTAAGCAGCTGGAAAACGATTGAGGCGGTAATGTATGGACCAACGCCAAGTAAGGCAATGGAGAAATTCGTAAGTCCTCCACCCGTGTAGACGTTCAACAATGCGGTAGCAGGGCTATCCGTCAGGAACTGCTTGAGCGCGTCACGATCAACTCCAGGAACTGGAATAACGTTGATCAGCTGCACGATGCCTACCAAGAACAGCACAATATAGAGCTTGCGCCGCATCTCTGGAAGCTTGATAAATTGCAGGAAGAGGTTTTGCTTCTTAGCCACAGGTCATTCACTTACGAATCAGACAGCTGTAGCCTACGGGGTTTTTGGGGTTTGGGCAATTAGCCGTGCCGATGCTAGGATGACGACATGGAACATCCAGATTCATGAAGCCTTTTGACACTGATTAAAAGTTATGGTTAAAGAATACTAAGAGCACAGACCTATTGATGTTCTTAGAAAGAGCTTGGGAGTACAAAAATGTATATGAATATTGGTGAAAGAAAAAGCAGAATGGAAGCACTACTTTCTGCAGCTAGATTGATTTGTGAAAAAACTAACAATCAGCACGCGTGGCTTCTCTTGAACTTTGCCACAGCAAACATGAAGTTAGCATCTTTAAATGGCATAAGCATTGTTGCCACAGAAAATGCCGTTGTGGAGGGCGAGAGTTTTTGGCTACTCCCACTCCTTCCAAGCGATCGAAAACGCCTTGGAAACCATATGCGGGACTGGGCATATGACAGCGAACAAAAAGTCCTTCACACATCAGAGAATAGCGGAGGTGACATAATGGATGGTGTTTTTATGCTCCACGAGCTAAACCATGCTTGGAAATATCTTACTAATGGTACTAGTTCAACAAATGAAACCCCTAAAGAGTATGCTAAAGAGGAACTTAGGGTATATTCGTTCGAGGGCGAGTTGCTTAGAATTGTAGTTGGCAACTTGTATAGTGGTATCCTTGAAGATATGCGAGGTCATCTAGAAGCACATTATCAAGGTAATGAGATCAAGAACCAGAGGATACTGCATATGAAATGGCGTAGCGATGAGAGCTCTTTTCTACCTGACCCATTCTTAGCTGCACCACCGCAGGAAGCCGGGAATCTACTTCTCTGCCTGAAGATACAAGGTTGCCTTGCTTATTACGAGCATTATTTTCCTAACGATCCAGATAAAAAGTTGGCGTTTATGGAAAGAGTGTTACGAGCTTACAACACTTAATCGGTACACTAAAAACCGCCCTCCCCCATTTCTGGGGAAGGGCGGTATTCTTTTGTCCGAATCAAGAAGGCTTAGGCCTCTTTCTTACCGCTAACGGTCAGGAGTGGGCTTTCCTCAATCTTGAGGCCGGTCTTGTCGCCAACGATCTTGATGCCCTGGAGAGCTTCGGTGTCGTCAACAAGTCCGCGAAGGACGAGGTCGTGCAGAGTAATGGTTTCCTCAGCGTCAAAGAACTGACGAATACGGTCACTATTGAGTGCAACTGGCTTTACACGATGACTTGTGAAGCCCTTAAGCTTCGGGAGTTTCTGCATAAAACTGGTTGCGCCACCAACGAATCCGCGAGGAATGTTGGAGTTAGCGCCGGTACGAGCCTTTTGACCCTTGGTACCGCGGCCAGCGGTCTTACCCTGGCCAGCTGCAATACCACGGCCCACGCGACGGCGGGACTTATGTGGTGCAGCGATCAGATCATGAAGTCGCATAGCCGTTGATTACTTAGTACGAAGCTGAGCGAGTGCGGCAAGGGTTGCCATCACTACGTTCATCTTATTGTTTGAGCCAAGACTCTTGGAAAGGACGTTCTCAACACCAACCAGTGAAAGTACCGAACGAGCGGAACCACCGGCGATCAAAGAAGTACCAATTCCAGCTGGCTTCAGGAGCACGGTGCTACTACCGTAGGTAGCCTGCACTTCGTGAGCAATAGAGCGAGCAGCAGTCAGATCAACAGTAACCAGCTTGCGCTTTGCAGCAGCTGAAGCCTTTTGTACTGCAAGCTGTACTTCGCTTGCCTTTGCAACTCCTACTCCTACCTTTCCGTCACGGTTTCCAACAACCACAAGGGCGCGGAAACGCATACGGCGACCACCCTTTACCACACGGGTAATACGGTTGATCTCAACGGTAGTCTCTTCAAATTCAGGACGAACCTGCTCTTCAGCTGTTGGGGCGTTACGTGGAGGGCGCATAATGGACCGTTAGAACGTTAGACCAGCAGCCCGAGCTGCCTCAGCCACGGCTGCGACACGACCATGGTACTTTGCAGAACCGCGGTCAAATCGTACAGCAGTTACACCAGCTGCCAACGCTGCCTTTGCAACCATTTCACCAATCTGAGCGGCACGCTCAGTCTTGGTACCAGTTGTCATAGCAATGTCTGAAGCTGCAGCAAGGGTAATACCCTTCTGGTCATCGATAACCTGTGCACTAATGTGACGAAGGCTACGATTAACGTGAAGACGTGGGATTGACTGATTGTCCGCAATACGAGCGCGAGCACGAATGGTGCGACGAACGCGGAGGTTGTGAACGTATGCAGTAGCCATTACTTCTTGCCCTTTCCACCAGTCTTACCAGCCTTACGGCGGACGTATTCGCCAGCGTAGCGGATACCCTTGCCCTTATATGGCTCAGGCTTACGACGCTTACGGATTTGGGCCGCGATCTCACCAACGAGTTGGCGATCGATACCACTGACGGTTACGGTATTCTTTTCAACAGAGAAGGTAATTCCTGCAGGTGGCTCAACCACAACAGGATGTGAGAACCCAAGGCTCAGGTTGAGTGTCGTTCCCTGAAGAGCGGCACGCATACCAACACCATGAAGCTCCATAGTTTTTGTCCATCCAGTAGAAACACCGATAACGGCGTTCTGCAGAAGTGAACGTGACAGACCCCAGAGTGCGCGGTTTTCATCTTTTTCACAGGTGAAGGTAGCAGCTTTGCCAGCTTCAACAGTAAGAACGACACCTTCGAAACGAGGTACAGTCAGGGTGCCCTTTGAACCCTTCACGATATACTCGCGAAGTTGTGGCTCAATAGTAACACCGAGTGGAAGGGTAACAGGTTGCTTTCCAATACGTGACATAATGGCCTGTTAGTACACTTCACAGAGAATCTCGCCACCAACACGGTCCTGACGTGCCTTGCGGCTGGTCATAACACCCTTGTTGGTTGAGAGAATGAGCACACCGCGACCACTACGAATGAGTGGGATACGGTCTGCTGCAATGTAGAGCCGACGACCAGGCTTGCTGATACGGCGGAGCGACTCAAAACCTGGTCGCTTCAGGACAACACCGAGGTGAGCCCCGTCCTCTTTTACTTCGCCGACATAGCCAGCTTCAGTGAGGACGGCAAGGACGGCTCGGTTGAGTTTGGTGCGAACAACCTTTACCTCCTTGTGACTGGCCATTTGGCCATTCCGGAGGGTTGTCAACATGTTACCGAGGGTATCCATGCGAGTACGTTACGATAAATAAGGTGACTGGGCGGACTACCAAGAAGCCTTGCGGACTCCTGGTACTTCACCACGGTGGATTGCCTCACGGAGGCAGATACGGCAGAGACCAAAGAATCCGAGAACGCCACGGTTACGACCACAGCGGGTGCAGCGGCGAATAACGCGGGTTGAGAACTTTGGAGTCCGGCCGGCTTTGACGATCATTGCGACGCGTGCCATAGGATTAGCTTAGATTACCGTGACCCTGGATAGGAAAGCCAAGACCAGTGTAAAGAGCAAAAGCCTCATCACGGGTGCGGGCAGTGGAAACTACGGTGACCTGAATACCAAAGGTAGTAAGGTCAACAGGAGCTTCTGGGAAGATGGAGGCATCTTTGATACCTACATTCAGGTTACCATCAGCAGTAACAGCTGTCTCTTTAATGCCGCGGAAGTCGCGGGTACGAGGCAGTGAAACGCTGATAAGCTTCTGAACAAAGTCGTTCATGCGGGCACCACGAAGGGTTACCACAATGCCGACTTCCATTCCTTCGCGAATCTTAAAGCCAGCGATCGACTTACGAGCCTTTACCATAACTGGCTTTTGACCAGTAATCTTGGTAAGGGTCAACATAATGTCTTCCATTGCCTTCTTATTTTCGCGGAAATCGCCGATACCTACGTTAACAACTACCTTGGTGATCTTTGGGATCAAATAGGTGCTTGAGTAGGTGAAACGCTCCTTAAGCGCAGGAAGAACCTGGCTCTGGTAGCGCTCAACGAGGGGTTGGAGTGTTGCAGTCTTGGCCATAGAAGTGGATTACCGCTTTACAGCTGGGATAACTGCACCACACTTGCGGCAGGTGCGCTGCTTGGTACCGTCGGCTGCAATCTTTGACATAGGACGCATTGCCTTGTCGCACGATGGGCAGACGAGCATTACCTTAGACCAAGGCATCGCTGCAGGAAGCTGAACGATCCCGGTCTGGGTACGACCAGCACGAGCCTTGAGGTGACGAGTGGCAATATTGACACCCTCCACGACAACTTTCTGTGCAAGCGGCTGTACCGCAAGAATCGCTCCACGCTTACCGCGATCCTTGCCTGCGAGCACCTGAACGGTGTCACCAGTACGAATGAGCATGGCAGTTCGTTAGAGCACCTCAGGAGCGAGCGAAATAATCTTGGCAAAGCCACGATCACGAAGCTCACGAGCAACCGGTCCGAAGACGCGGGTACCCCGAGGGTTACGGTTATTATCTTTTTCGTTGTTGATGACGATTACTGCAGCGTTGTCATCGAAGCGAATCGTGGAGCCATCGGCCCGCTTGATATGCTTCTTTGTGCGTACAATAACAGCCTTCACAACGTCCTTCTTCTTCACGCCAGCATTTGGTGCGGCGCTTTTCACTGAACAGAACGTCAAGAACGCGCAGGGATTCATCGACACGAAGCAGGCCAAAACTTCGCGCGGCATCTCTACACCGGCCTTGGTCGAACACTGGATCAAAGAACTGAAAGAATCCAAGCTGAAGTTTACGCTGAAGCCGAAACGACTTTTTAAAAGCGACGAGCAGGCGGTCGTCGTCAAAGAATTGAATGTCCGCAACG
>JAGVEG010000080.1 GCA_020058355.1 Candidatus Berkelbacteria bacterium | reverse complement strand
GCGCTAGCTCCTGGCGTGAGCGTGCGTCGGCAGTTCGTGGCTTGCCTGAGAAAGAATCAATCATACTTTCATTCTCTCCTGTTCTTGGGATTTCGCCAAGGGGCACAAAAAAACACCGCTTGCGCGATGATATCCTGGCGGGAGCGACGGGACTCGGACCCGCGACCTCCACAGTGACAGTGTGGCGCTCTAACCAACTGAGCTACACCCCCAGGACTTTTCTAGGGTAGAGAAACTTTTTTACTCTGTCCAGCCTTGAGCAGATTGCTATTCCACCGGCACATACGTCCGTGCCCGGTAGGTGCTGCGTAAATCTCGTGTAAACTCGTCGAGGCCTTGTGGGATGGTACCTTCTCGACGTTCAATGAGAAGTACCTCCCATCCGTACTGGCTGCGGATTGGCTCAGGGACTACCTGACCAACGGTGGCGGTGAAGGCGGCATCTTCCATGGTTTGACCAAAAGTTTTGGCAAGGTCACCACGAATGGTGGTACCAAGAAAACCTCCGGTATCACGGGTAGCAAGGTCATCAGATGATTGGGCGGCAACTTCGGTAAATTGCTCGGCGGTTGTGATGCGGCTAATCACGTTTTGGGCTCGAACACGTGCCCTTTCAGTGGTGGCTTCATTGGCGTCTTGGGGCACCGCAATAAGAATATGGCGGAGTGTTACTCGTTCAAGATAGGTGTTCATGATGCGAGCGCGCACCTCAATATCAGAGATCCAGCTGCGGTAGTGCTCTTCAGTGAGCTCTTTTCCATATTCTTTCTGGAGCTGGTCGTGGAGGGCCTCGGTACCACCGGCTTGTTCGGCGATCTGGAGATAGCGCTTCGTGATCTCTTCGTTGGTAATCCGTACGCCACGATCTTTCAGGTACTGGCGATAGAGTGCGTGGTTCAGGAGGTAGTCACGAATAAAGCGACGGACCTGTTGATCAGTCACCTCCTCGCCGGCAATAACGTAGCGACCGTCGGTAGATTCCGAGTGGTTTGCCAGGTAGTGTTTGCGCGCAGATACTTCCCAGTTATAGCGGTAGGTATCAAGAATAAAGCCCCCGCCCTGAACGGCCGGGAAATGAAATACGTTTGCAATACTAGTACTCAGACGATCGGGTGTGCGTGAGGTATACACGCGGACGCCGCTATAAGAGAGCAGGATAATCCAAAGTGAGAGTGTACAGCTCACGGACCAAAGGCCGAGGATGACACTTCGTGATTTAGGCAGGTGAAAGGGGCGCACTGAGGACATAGGTAGTAAATGCAAGGCAGAGAGCGGCAAGCGCAGCGGCGGTAAGATAACTCCATCGCTCATGTCTCTGCGAAAGGCTACCATACCTGGGCTGGATCGTACAGATGCCAATCAGTGCTCCCATCAAAAGAATCGTGATAAGTGGGGGTGAGGTGTGGCTTTGCAAGAGTGGGGTGAGATAACTTGCGCCAACGGCCACGGGGATACTCGTTGACAGAGTAACACGCGGCTTGAGTGGGATGGCATGCAAGAAGCCCATAATCAGTGCAGTGCTCAGGATTGCTGAAACTGTACTTGGAAGCGCAATACTACTCGTAATAATCAGTGAGCATGTACATGCCAGGGTCAGGGCGAGGCGATTGGTGCTGGTATTTTCATCGAGAAAGATACCAAGGAGAAATGCGGCAATAATAAACAAGAGTGGCAGCAGGAGGCCGGGGAGATAGTAGGCAGAGCAGGTGGCTATACCAACGAGAAACAGACGAAGGGCAATCCGATTTGCGAGAGGGAATTTAAAGGTGGGCAGTTGCACGGCGAGCGATGATACGGCTTGCAGCTTGCGGGTTAATCACCATGACACTTGTAGTATCAGCTTGATCGGGGAGCGTGTCCTGCGTGGTGAGTCCGGTAAGGTTCGCAAGGTAGCGGTTTGTAATGACTCCCTGCTTGGTGTTTGCGTGAATGCCAACACTCGCTGTTGAAGCGGTGTCGCTTTGTACTGAGAAACCATAGTCAGTTAAAATTGCGACCACTTCCTTTAGTTGCTTCTCGCTTACGGTGCCATTTGGCCGTACCACAATAGACTGGTTTTCGGTCTTAAGGTTTGGATCGGGGCTGTTTTTTTGGAACCAGCGTGCAATGGCTGAGAAGTTACCAACGCCAGCGCGAGGTACTTCTGTATAGCCAAGTGGTGGTTGGTTGGTGCTGGTAATCAGGTTGAGAGTCGGACTTGTATCAAGTACATAACTAGTGATGGCGTCATTCTCTATTTCCTTTCCAAGTTGGGCTAAGGTAACAAGCTCAGCGGGAACTAGGTCGGTGCGGAGGTGGCTACTGAGTGCTGTAATAAGCTGATTTAGGCGAACAGGATTCGTTAGTACGCCGGCTGAGAGGGCCTTGGTGCGGATTGAGGTAATAAGAAGATTCTGACGTTCCTGACGCTCAAAGTCACTGTCCGCTTTACGGGTACGTGCATACTTCAGTGCGGTGGTGCCATCCATGCGCTGAACACCAGCCTTAACTCGGAATGGCTCATAGCCACTACGCTCATTCGGGTAGGAAGGGTCGTAGAGGTCTGAGGGAACAGCAACCTCAATACCACCGAGTGCATCAACCACTTCCTTAAAACCGTTGAAATCAAGCATTACCGCGTGAGCGATAGGGGCATCGATAATCTCGCTCATTGCCTTCTTGATGGCGGCAAAGCCACCGCCCTTTTTCTTTTCTTCGCCAAAGGTGTAGATGGCGTTGAGCTTTGATCCTTGGTACAAAAAATCGCGTGGGATTGAGGTAACCGTTGCGGAGCGGTTCTTGGCGTCAAATGAGATAATCTTCATTGAATCGGTAAGGTAGGCACCGCCGTGACCGCCGCCGCCAACGCCAAGGAGGAGGATGTTCAGGCGACCGTCGCCTACCTGCTTAAAGGCGCTGAGGTCCCGTACTTTCTTGTTCTGAGAAAGCTGCAGGGCGGCATTACTCTGGATCTGACTCGATTCTGAATTCTCAATAAAGGTATTTTGGTGAGCGCGCAAGGCGGAGAATACGATGATTCCTCCATAAGTAAGAATGCCTAAGATAAGAATAGTCAGGAGACTGCCGAGATAGGGGCGGAGCTTACTTTGCTTTTTCTCGACGCCAAACAGGCGTTCTTCGGGGGTGAGTATTTGTATTGGTTGTTTCTTGAGCTTACTCGCTGAGATTTTTGGGGTAACGGGGAGCACGTCCTCATGCTTTTTACGGCGTGAGCTATAGGGGCTTGTGCGTGGTGTAACGGGCTTAGGAGTTACCATTGAATTACTACCCTACGGAAATCTCAGATACGTGACAATCTTGACAGTGCGCATTGTTCGTGAGCCTACGGAAGGATAATCATCGCATCACCAAAGCTTGCGAAGCGGTATCTTTCGGCGAGTGCTACTTCGTAAATTCGTAAAAGCTCTGCGACTGCGGTACGATCTTCTTCGCCAGGTGTAACCATGGTGGCAACAAGTGCCAGGAGTGACGTTTTGGGAAGGTGGAAGTTAGTAAGCAGTATGTCTGCAACCTGCGGGGTGTATGGTGGGTACACGAAGAGCGAGGTACTACCGCCTCCGGGGCGAATGCGACCGGCTTTATGATCCCAGGCCGACTCAAGCGTTCGGAAGCTGGTTGTGCCGATGGCAAGAACCGGAGCCACATTACGCTTTGCTTTTGTGACGGCCGTTGCTGTTTCTTTCGAGATACTAAACTCTTCTCGATGGAGACTATTCTCGGCGAGCTTCTCTTTGCGCAAGGGCAAAAAGGTACCAAGGCCTACATGAAGGGTAATGGGCGACCAGGTGTGACCCGCACCAGTGAGCTCAGCGAGAAGTCGCTCAGTAATGTGGAGCCCGGCAGTTGGTGCTGCTGCAGACCCTGTCTGGTCAGAAAAAATGGTCTGATACCGCTCGTCATTACCGGTGTACTGGGTAATGTACGGGGGAAGTGGCAAGGTGGCTGCATCAAGTACCTTTGTAAGGTCTGCCTCGTTATCAAAACGAGTAATAAAGGTAGTGAGACTTGGATGCTCGACTACTTCGACAATAGTTGCCAAGGTGATTCCCCACGCAATCTGTTGACCTGGTTGGATATGCTTACCGCCGCCAATCAGCACTTCCCAGCGTAGCTCTCCCTGACCACGAAGAAAAAACACCTCAACATCTTTGTCATTGAGAAGTGCTCGCGTACGTGAAGGACGCACCCTGCTGTTGTTGGCGACAATGCAGCAGGCCGGGGGAAGGAGTGTAGGGAGATCGTGAACATGCGCGTGCTGAATCTCCTTGGTACTACGACGGTATACCAGGAGACGAGCCCCATCGCGGGGCTCGTGAGGTTCTTGTGCGATACGTTCCTCAGGAAGGTCGTAGGAGAGATCGGTGACCGTAAGCATTAGGGACGCTTGGGAATACCACGGAACCGACGCAGGCCATCCTGCACAACAACACCAATTTTCTGCAGTACTTCAGGGGAGGTAATTGCTTCATGGTTAATCATTGCCAGAGTGGCACCACGGGGAACACGGTCCTGAGGAAGTACATTCGCACTTGCCTGTTCTGCGAGTTCAAGAATAATTGCGGCAACCTCGCGAGGATTTTTGAGAAAGGGTACTTCAAATTGCTTTTCGGCGCTGGAGGTTTGAATAAGAACGGTGCCATACCCAAAGAGAGTAGGAAGAATCCCACTAACGGTAGACGTTGCATCCTGTACATCTTCCAGTGAAAGTTCGGAGATTTTTCTGGAAAAGAGCTGTGCTTGGTCGATATCAACAACGCGGCGATCGGTCACGATAATTAGATCATGGTAGATATCAAGAAAGACGATAATCAGCACGAGGAGCATGAAAATCTGGAGCGCTCCTACAAGAAGAATGGCTCCTTGAATTACCTGTGCGGGTAATGAGCTCACGGAAAGTCCCAGCTGGGCAATCCAGGTGAGAATAAGCAGGGGGATAAGTGTGAGAGAGGGCCAAAGATAGGCAGTCCAATAGGGTCGTGCAAAGACAAAGAGCTGCTCGTTCGGGCGCTGTCCATCAAAGCTGTTTGCAAAGGTATGCATAAGGAGGTGTTACAGACCGACTGCGGTTTGTCCGGTGGCGAGACTTACCGTACTAACGATTGATAAGAGGGCAAGAAGCGCGAAGAGGAGTAGATAGCCGATCGTATTGTCGTTCTGAAAGCGGTTACTTATAAAAATAGCCGCAGCCGCAGCACTAAACCCAAGGACGATGATAACCCAGAGGCTGTAGATAAGAAAAAGCATAATAGGGTGTTGGAGACTGGAGCCGCTAATCGGATTTGAACCGACGACCTCTTCTTTACGAAAGAATTGCTCTACCACTGAGCTATAGCGGCAAAATACTTTGTATTTTGCCTTAGAACACTGCGTGTTCAAAGCGGCGAAAACCTATGTATGCCTTAGAGCACTTCGTGCTCAAAGCGGCTAATGCTCTGCATTTTTGCCTCAGAACACTGCGTGTTCAAAGCGGCGAAAACCTACGCATGCCTTAGAGCACTTCGTGCTCAAAGCGGCAACTGTGCTACGATGGTGCGGGTATCGGGAGTCGAACCCGATCTTCAACCTTGGGAAGGTCACGTCGTACCGGCTGACTCTACCCGCAACAGGAAAATCCTAGCAGATCTCTTCCGGGGTTGGTATTCCTGAGGTTAAGATTACGAGCGCTTACTTGCCTGCTTCTCGGTAACGACAAAGCCGCCAAGATAGCGCTTCGTAAGGAGTCTGGTCTGAGAGTCGATACTGGCGAATGCGCCAAGCAGGAGCCCCGCAATGGGAGCCAAGAGCCACTGCGCGAAAAATAAGGTCATGCGGTAGTAGTATGCGGCGCCCTGAACGGGTGGCTTCACCAAGTGAAGCAGGGGAAGTGCAAGAAGGCTGCCCATCGCGATACCGAGGATCGCTACAACGTAGGCAATTGAGCTCAGGCTGAAATAGGCAGCTGAGAGTGATTGTGTGCGAAATGCCGGCTCAATAATATAGGGTGACCAACTCAGGAGTCCGAGGGTAATTGCCTGCGTTCCCCACCAATAGTGGCCGATAACCTGACGGTAGCCCACAAGCCAGCGGTCGAGAAATGGAATGGTTTTTCTGCGAAGGCATTCGTAGAGAACATAGGAGGTATGCTCAGAGCCATATGCCCAGCGCTGCTGCTGCAAGTAGAGGTTTTTCATGGTGCGTGTAAAGGAACCCACATGGACCGCGTCCATATAGACGGGAATATACATGGGAATAACGCGAAATTGTCCCTGAAAGTGAAAGAATGCACGGTAGTACTGGCGTGAATCTTCATTAATTACCGAGGTTGACCAGTAGTCCATTTCGTCCAGAGCGGCAAGTGAGATGGCGTGTGTTGAAAACGTAAGGAGTGTGCGCGGGAAAGCCGATTCAACGAGCTGCCAGAAAGTTGTCTGGAGCGCCATAAGGGAAGAAATTGGTCGAGCTTCCCAAATATTATTGAGGAATGTTGCGATTGGTTGGTATGCAACGCAGGTGCGGTCAGGTGTTGTAAGGTAGAGATAGGTAAGTGCTGGAAAGTACTGGGCTGGAAACCGTGTATCAGCATCAGCGGTGGTCACAATAACGTGTTCGAACGGGATCTGCTCGTCGTGTGCCCAGGCAGCCAACTCTTGTGCACCCCAGCGAGCATTTGGTCCCTTACCACGCATCTCGCCGGGAAGATCTGCTGGGTGCTCGGTAACAAGAAACGCACGAAACAGGTGGGCGTATTTCTCGCGAAGAGCAGCGGCTACCTCGCTGGCATGAAGAGCGTCGCGTTCCTCGGTAGCAAGAACAAGAACGGTGTTCTTTGCGTTACTCCCCGTCAGGACTGATTCAATTGATGCGTCGAGTACCTCAAACGGCTCCTTGTAGGTAGGCAGGAGCACTGCGGTAATCAGGTTAGTAACAGAGAGCGGCTGATCAGTGGGAAGTTTGCTTGTAAGCGCGGCCCAGGGTGTCCGCATATGCTTGAGGAGTCGGTAGACCGACTGAGGGAGGAAGAGAAACCAGTCAGAAAGCTTGAGAATACGAAATACGCTCAAGAAAATCACCCAGCTCATGACGAAAACAGGAGCAACTTTTGCCAGGAGAAGCGGAGCGATCAGTGAAAACCACACAGCACTACCGGCGATAATCTCAACGGCACGGCGAAATCGTGGGGGTGGTGCGTCGGTATGCGCTGGGGTATGAATCATGCTCAGGACACTCTAGCAGAACTAGCGTGAATGTGGGCTCGCTAGCGCGGGTTAAATGCTGGCTCGCTTGCCAGGTATTGTGAGGTTGGCTTGCCGTTAACAGTAGGGATGAGCGAGGTGATAATTGAGCGTACCGTTGCTACATCAACAGCCTTACCTTGTTTAATGAGTGCGTAATACTGCTCGTTGAAATCAAAGAAAAACGTTGGATCTTCCTCATGGAGCTCATACCAGGCACTTCCTACCAGTTGGTAGATTTCGCTAATGCTTGGATTTCCATAAAACTTGAGGGTGTCAGCGTGTACTTCATACCGCGTATTGAACTCGCTGATACGTTCTTCATTACTGATTTGGATGTAGCGCTCGTTGTAGCGGGGGAGAATGCCCTTTTTCGCTAGTTCAAACATAAGGGCATCAGTTGCCGCAACAACACTTCCTTCTTCGAGGGCGCTTGAGCGAAGCACTGCCTTTCCGCGCCAGGCATGGAGGATTTCGTGAAGGAGGGTATTTACCTGGAGATAGTCACTGGTACTAAACTTGGTGAGACTGATCTTCATCTGAATACCCTGTGCCGAGTTTTCGATCGTGATCTCGCCGATACTATTTGGGATCTTCAGCTCATTTACGAAATCAATAGTAACAGAGCTCAGTAGGTAGGGCTTACCATAGAATGACTCAATTTCGGGATATACCTTGGTAATAAGTGTCTTGATTGCTTCCTGCTGACTCGCTACCTCACTGCGGCCGCTCGTATTCTTAAAGTTAAAGAGTGGCGGACGGTTGCGAAGTGCATCGATTTCACTTGCGGATGCTGAGAGTTGCTTTTTTTGCTCTGCAATTTGGGCTTCGGTTTCCCGGAGGGCTTTTTCACGGGCGGCAAGGTTCTTTGTGGTGGTTTCTACTTCTGATTTTAGTTTGGTGAGGTCGGTATTTTGATCGGTAATCTGTTGTTCCTGGAGGGCCAGGCGCTTTTCATTCTCAACCTTACTCGCCGAAAGACTCTTAACTTGTGCCTCGAGTGATTCTTGTCGTTTCGCATAGGTATCCGCTTCGCTAATGTAGCGTACCTGGGTAACCTGCCAGGCATAGACAAAGACCGCATTTGCCAGCAAAAGAATGGTGGTTAATAGCGGATAAACACGCGAAATCCTTCGCGGCTTTTCCCAGCGAAGTTGACGAATCGGCTCGGTATTCTGTTGAGGCTCTAGTGAATTCATTATAGTTAGTGTATCGCGGGAATGGCCACTTACGCAAAGCCGCGCTAAGATGTACCTATGGAAATACTACTTTCACTTGTTGAGCGCTATCAAACCATCCTTCGTTATGGAGCGGTCGGAGCTATTAGTACAGCAATCGATTTAGTGATCCTGCGGGTGCTCATGAAGAAAACGAATCTGCCGACCTGGGCCTCGGTTGCCATTGCCTTTCTCTGTGGACTTGCAAACGGGTTTCTCCTTAATGCGCGCTATACCTTTGCTATTGATGCCACGGCGTGGCGGTATACTAAATACTTCCTGGCGGCGGGAGTTGGTCTTTTAATGACGGAAGGAATTATCTACCTCTTCCACAAGCGACTTAAGATTATGGGAGCCTTCCCCGCAAAGCTAATCGCCGTGGT
>JAGVEG010000110.1 GCA_020058355.1 Candidatus Berkelbacteria bacterium | reverse complement strand
GTTCTCCTCAAGGAGAAGAAGCAACCAGCGAAAGCTGAATAGCTCCCCTGCACTAGTAGTACCGCCCCATGAAGCTCCGTACCCACAAGACCACGGCCAAGCGCTTCCGTATCACTGGAAGTGGCAAGGTACAGTCAGCAACCACCTCAGCGCAGCACTTGCGCCACAATAAGAGCAAGCGCCAGCTCGCTAACGCTAAGCGTTACCAAGATGCCGCTCTCGGATTCGCTAAGCGCGTCCGCAAGCTGCTCCCTTACCTCGGCAAGTAGTCTACGATCATGTCACGTATTAAACGAGGAACAACTACCCACAAACGCCACGCTCGCATTCTTGAGCTTGCAAAAGGTTACCGTGTTAACCGTCGCAAGCAGATTAAGCGCGCAAGCGAGGCAGTTATGCAGGCCCACCAGTTTGCGTACCGCGACCGCCGTACCAAGAAGCGCGATATGCGCCAAGGCTGGATCGTTCGTATCAACGCAGCTGTTCGCCAGTATGGTCTTACCTATAGCGGTTTCATGAACTCCATGAAGGCAGCTGAGATCGAGCTTGACCGTAAGGCACTTGCCGATCTTGCCCTGAACGAACCTGCAGCGTTCGAATCACTGGTAAATTCTCTGAAGAAATAAGTATGGAGGAGCACATCCCGCTCCACATGCCCGAAACAGATGCTCTACCTCCTGAAAATCAGGAGGCTCCAGCACCACAGCCAACCCCCGCCCAGAATCTATTCCGGGAGGGGGTTGAGCTTGTAAAGAGCCTTTTTTGGGTACTAGTTACCGTAACGCTTATTCGTTCATTTGTTTTCCAGCCATACGATGTGCGTGGGGCAAGCATGGAGCCAAATCTTCATGAAAGTGACTACCTTATCGCTGACAAGTTCACCTATCGACTCAGCGAGCCAAAGCGCGGCGACGTCATCGTCCTCTTCTATCCCCTTGATAGGACACGGCACTACGTAAAGCGCGTGATTGGCCTTCCTGGCGAGACCGTGGTCATTACTGCAGGTAAGGTGTATCTCAAGGGCACCGATGGCACACTCAACCTCCTTGAAGAGCCCTACCTTGATGAATCAGTCTTCACCACGGCATTTGGTGACGCGGAGTCAAGGGAGTATATTGTACCAAATGAGCAGTACTTTGTTCTCGGTGATAACCGCCAGAACTCAAGCGACTCACGCGAATGGGGTTTTCTCCCTGAGAAAGATATTGCCGGTATAGTGCGCCTCCGTGCTATGCCACTCAATAAATTTGGCCTTATCTCGCACGCCAAATCCTAAGACCTGACCAAAAATCATCCCACCGCAACGTGGGATTTTTGGTACCCTTTCTTCTTTAGGGTGCTCCCCGTATACTTACTCTATGATTACCCCTGAACTCGCAGCCTTTATACGTAGTCAGATTGCAGAAGATGTATCGATTGCATCAATAAGCAAGAAGTTGCTTGATGCTGGATGGGAACCAGCAACCGTACATCTGGCACTTGAGGGAGTTGAACCACGTGTAGGCACAACAACACACACAAAAGAACGTGGACTGAAAGTCACGCGCGATGTCTTTACCCTTCTTATCCTGGCGGTTGCATTTCTCGCCATCTGGCACCACTGGGTTCGCCCTATTCCCATCATTCAATCTGGCGTAGAGCTGGCAAAAACTACCTATCAGCAAATCCGCAAGGAAGGCACTGACCTACTTCCGGAGACCACCGCAGAATTCCTCGTTGCGCGCTCACAAAAGCCCGATGTGAGCCCCGCAATTAAACGCCCGTTCAGCTTTGGAACAGTGCAGGCACTCTCCACTGCAACGTGGACAGCATTTGCCAGTCCTGCTCATAAAATAGGCATCCGCTATCCGGAGACCTATACCCTTATACAGACACCACAAAACACCTCGGTCCAGGAGATCGTCTCACCAAATAATACTGTCCGCATTCTCATTACCTCCCCCGCGGCAAGCGGCGAGAGTATGCTCAGCGGACTCCGTAAAGACACCTACACTAACAGCGTCACCAGTACCACAACAAACGGCCTCCCCACCACTACAGTGGAGTGGAATAATGCAAAGGTATACCGCCTCGAAAGTACACTTGATCGCGATACCACCCCCGTCAGCGTCATCACTCTCATTACATCACTCGATTCACTCAGTGACGCAGAGGTTGCAGCACTCAGAAATCAGCACTACTCGCTCCTCGCAACCACCACCAACACCCACGACTAATCGTCTGAGTAAACAGCAGACTTCTGACTCGAGCCATAATCCTCATAGGATTGGCGACGACCACGCTTAGCACCCTTGGTTTCCAACTGAATTGGTGTGCTCACCAAGTCAAAGGTCTCACGGATTGCATTCTCAATCTGGCGAATACTCGAGAAGTGAGCATCAGCACTTCCTTCAAAGACCGCGCGGAAATGTGGTGGCTGACTGCCAACCTGCTCGATAGTAATTAGGTTCTTCAGGCGAGGGAACTGAGAAAGCTCAATTGCCAATGCCTCGAGATGATCCGCAACAATAATGCGGCTCCATGCCTGGTGGACCGATACCAGCCGCTTACCAAGCGCTTCAACATTTAACCCGGTTTCAGCCGAGATAAAGATAACCGGTGCCCAGAAAAGGAATGGAGCAGTGTTGCGAATTTTTGTGAGGACCTTCTCTTGAAGAACCTGATCTTCGTCTGAGCCTGGCAAGAATCCGAACTTATCAAGCTCAATATCCCACTTGTTCAGAATAAACAGGAGTGACTTACCAGCCTTCACCACGCGATCAGCAACCACTAGATCTTGGTGGGTAAGTCCCTCGTGCACATCAACCAGGAAGAGAACGATCTCTGCTGCATCAATAGCATCATAGGTACGTAGCACGCTCCACGCCTCAACCTCGTGACCAATCTTACCTCGCCGACGAATACCCGCGGTATCGATAAATCGAACCTGACGCCACTTCGTAAAGACCTTGCCAAATACCTGATGGGCCGGGACGACTTCATCAACGGCATCACGCGTAGTGCCCGGAACATCACTCACCACTGCGCGACGCTCACCAATCAGCGAGTTCAGCAGGGTAGACTTTCCTACGTTTGGACGGCCAGCCAATGCAATACGAAGCTCTCGCTCATCGGGAACGACCTCAGGCTGCTCTACTACTTCAGGCAACAGTGAAGTAAGGGTGTTCAGGAGCTCGATGAGACCCTTCTTGTGCAGGGCAGAAATGAGAAATGGTCCTTCAAAACCAAACTCAGCGTACTCGTGCTGGAGAATCTGAGAACGCTGATCATCAGCAAAGTTAACCGCGATAATAACGCGCTTACCCTTACGACGAAGTAGCTGCGCAATGGCACGATCAACACTGTCTACCTCGCGACGCCCATCTACCAACCAAAGAAACGCATCCATGCGGCCGATGGTATCCAGTACCCCATCCTGAACTGCCTTAGTAAGGGCGTCAGCCTGCTTGAGGGAAACTTCAATACCGGCCATGTCTACCATACTCAGACCATGTCCATGCCACTCAACTTCAGCAACAATACGATCGCGGGTAGTACCAGACTCATTTGCTACAACTGCCCGGCGAGATTTACTGAAACGGTTAAACAACGTCGACTTCCCGACGTTTGGCCGCCCCACAATTCCGATCATAAGATTGCCCATACCTGGGGACTATAGCCAGAAATACAGGAATGTCTAGACGATGACTCTGCTTTCCTGTTTAGTCAAAAGAAATCTCTTGAAAGGAATCAGAAATAGTGACACTCGAAACAATATCGGCATGGGCATACGTAGTGGTATGTCTCACCCTCTCCTTAGGATCACTACTACTGCTCAATATAAGGTGCCAAAACCCTACCATTCACCAGCGAGTACGCATAAAGAAAAGTGCAAGCCTTCCTAAGCCAGATCAGAACATTGTTGCAGATCGAGCTTACTGGGAGCTAAGGACACCACCCCTCTTCCGGTGTCTTCAGCTCCACTCGACCCTAACGCCCCCTATACGAGCACCGCCCTGCGGTGCTCAAGCTGTTATATCGGGAGTATTCTCAAGCTCACCAATGAGCTCTCGCCACAACGGCAAGAACTCAGGTACTTTCTCAATCTGCGCCGTCTTTTGGTTGCGG
>JAGVEG010000114.1 GCA_020058355.1 Candidatus Berkelbacteria bacterium | reverse complement strand
TCCTTGCGAGTGAAGAGAAGATCCTTGGCGTTGTTGCTACTGAGACCAAGGCAATTAAAGATGGCTACGCCATTCCTCGTCGCACCCAGATTATGCCGGGTGAGTCTGAGAAGTTTGCTCTTGAAGACCTCGTGCCTAACGACGATGTGGTCATTAGTATGACCTCAACCAGCTACGTAAAGCGCGTTGCTGCTGATGCGTACCGTGCACAGTTGCGTGGCGGTAAGGGAGTAAAGGGAGTGGTGACCAAGTCTGAAGAAGATGAAGTTGCCTACATTCTCCACGCGAAGACCCATGACCTGCTCTACATCTTTACTGATAAGGGAAAAGTGTACCGCACCGGAGTTTACGATGTACCTGAGGCAAGTCGTATTGCCCGTGGAACACCGATTGTAAACGTGGTCCAGATGGGAACCGATGAAAAGGTTACCGCTGTCCTCACCCTTACCAAGGATCGTGAGAAGCAGGGTGGCTACTTCCTGATGGGAACTACCGATGGAACCGTTAAGCGTACCGAGCTTGCAGCCTACGCAAATGTCCGCAAGAACGGTATCATCGCCATCACTCTTGCGGCTGGCAACATGCTGAAGTGGGTGAAGGTTACTGATGGCGAGCATGTAGTAGTTTCGGTTACCGCTAAGGCACAGGCAATTCTCTATAAGGAGTCTGATGTTCGTCCTACCGGCCGCAGCGCTGCGGGTGTGCGTGGTATGAAGCTTCGCCCTGATGACATCGTGGTTGATGTTGATGTGGTGGCACCGGCCGACCTTGCCAAGAAGCAGCTCCTCGTTATTTTGGAGAACGGCTTTGGTAAGCGTACGTCGCTTGATGAATTTGATGTCCAGGGTCGTGGTGGTATGGGTATTAAGGCAGCCGCCATTACCCCAAAGGTAGGAAATGTTGTCTGTGGTGCCGTCGTATCTGCTGAATCAACTGATCAGCTGATCCTTGCCTCAACTAAGGGCACTGTCGTGAAGATTGGCCTTGGTACGGTAAAGAAGCTTGGTCGCGTTACGCAAGGTGTTACCCTGATGCGCATGGATTCCGGTGATAAGGTAGCGAGTGCGGCAATTGTTCCGCAGTCCGAAGAAGAACCAACTCCTGAAGCTGCCTAGTATGAACCCCGGCGCATTGGCGGACCACCAGATCACTCAGCTCATTGAGCAAGGTGTGCTGAAGTCCACGGTGAATTTGGCAAAGTATGTGCAGCCAGCAACACTCGACCTTCCCTTGAAAACAGGGAAGGTCTACGAGGTTGCCTGTATGCCATCATTGGGGAGTACCTTCCTGGTCCATGAGTTCATTGAGGCGTACACACTTCAAGAAGTACCCTTTACTGCTAGCGGGACAATCCTTGGTCAGAACCGCGTCTATCTTGCAGAGGTTGATCTTGAAGTTGCGTTTAGTAAGGACATGTTTGCTCCAGCCAACCCCAAGAGCTCATCTGGTCGTATTGATCTGCACTGTATTCTTGTGGTTGATGGAGCAGCTTCTTTCAATACGATTCCAGCCGGCCATAAGGGATCGGTCTGGATGATTATTGTGCCACAGAGCTTCCCGGTTAAGGCGTATCCCGATGAGACCCTCATGCAGATTATGGTTATCGAGGGAGAGAATCAGATTGTCACAGGAAAGCGTTGGCTAGAACTTCAAGAAAAAGAGCATATTATTATCGGCCCAGGTATCTACAATGAGCCAGTACTACATCTCTCTCTGGAAGGGGTGCCCTGTAATGCGGTTGCTCATCGCACCGGTAAGCCAGTTGACCTCAAAGCTCGCAAAAGCCTACCAGCTAACGCCTACTTTCGTGAGAAGCAAAAGGATGAGCGAGGCATGCTTTTCCTTGAGCCTGGTGAGTTCTTGATTGCCGCAACAATTGAGCGCATGCAAATCCCCGCAAATATGGCAGCGGTCATGGTTCCCTTTGATGATCGTCTCGGTGAGTTGCGCAGTCACTATGCTGGATTCTTTGATCCCGGTTTGGGAGTGGGATTTGATGGGGCAGCCTGTGTGCTTGAAATCCGTAACGTTGGCTCAGTCCCAGCAGCACTGATGCATGGTCAGCCAATTTGCCGCTTTATTTTCGAAACACTTTCTTCTCCTGCTGAGCACCCGTATGGCCAGACGAAGGCTGCCGAGCCGACGAATTATCAAGGGCAGGTCGGGGTGCGACTGGGTAAGTACTTCACGAGGGAATAAAAAAGAAGAGGGGTGTGCATGTGCACACCCCTCTCAAAATCAAGATACACTACAGTGGTAAGAATGTATCATCATCTTGTTTTCGAAAAAGTAATGTCTGACCGGAACACATGAGGTGGTAGACTGATCGACCTTTTCTGTCCATTGTACTCAGTACACTGTCAATAAGTTTTTCTATTTGGCCTTCTGAAAAATGTACAGCGTCACCATCCCTAGTGGTAGTCACCACTCTTTCTAGTGACAATAATAGCTTCCCAAAAGCATCCGTAATTGTGCTTCCATTCGCATAAGCGTCCCTTTCGGGTGCAAGTGGTTCTGGGGGGCTGCTTCGGCCCTGGTCAGACACGAAGAAATAGATTCCCGTGCCTATGTCCATCGTGGTTTGTCCAGCCTTAAGGCCGGTGAAGGAAATAATTAAGTACTTCCCAGACTCTTTCCGCATGAGTTCTGGTAGTCTTTTTAGTGTAAGTACACACATCTTCTGCGCTCCTAGCCGTTCTACGGCAACTAACAGCTACCAGAAAGTGGTAAACTTCACAATACTCTGCTACCCTACCCAAAGCACCCCTTCACGGAAGGCTTGTTTTCCGCCGTCTAACGATTATTTTGCCCATGAGTACTACCATCAAATTGCCCGCAGTTGTTACCGTTAAGCAGTTGGCAGAAGCCCTGCAGCAACCGGTTACTACCGTCATCACGAAGCTGATGGGCTTTGGGGTACTTGCAACTATTAACGAGGACGTTGATTTCGATACTGCTTCAATCATCGCTGATGACTTCGGTATCATGGTAGAGCGCGAAGAGCTTCGCGCAACCAGTTTTAGTGCAGTAAGTGCTGATGTTGTTGAGCATGATGTTCGTCCTCGTCCGCCAGTGGTTACCATTATGGGTCACGTAGATCACGGAAAGACCACTCTGTTGGATACCATTCGCAAGACCAGTGTTGCTGCTAAGGAATCCGGCGGTATTACCCAGCATATTTCTTCCTACCAGGTTCAGGTTACGCCAAAAGACGGTTCTGCTGCACGTACCGTAACTTTCTTGGATACACCAGGTCACTCCGCATTTGAGGCGATGCGTCGCCACGGTGCTCAGATTACTGATCTTGTAGTGCTTGTTGTTGCGGCAGATGACGGTATTAAGCCCCAGACTGTAGAGGCAATTAACCACGCAAAGGCACATAACGTAACTATGTTGGTGGCGATCAATAAGATTGATAAGCCTGATGCCGATATAGAGAAGGTAAAAGCTGAGCTGACTGAGTACGGCCTTGTCCCCGAAGAGTGGGGAGGTCAAACTGTGATTGCGCCGATTTCCGGTAAGACGGGGCAAGGACTTCCTGAGCTGCTTGAGCTGATTTTGCTTGCTACGGATATTCGTGAGCTTAAGGCAGACTATGGCGTGCCTGCCATTGGTGTAGTCGTAGAGTCACACTTGCAACAGGGTGTAGGTCCAGTTGCTACGCTTTTGATTCAGAATGGTGTCCTCCATGCGGGAGACTTCGTAGCACTTGGTGCTGTTTCTGGTCGTGTGCGTACCCTGACTGACTTCCGTGGTAAGAAAACTGACGAAGCTACTCCAGCTATGCCAGTTGAGATCTCCGGTCTTGATGGCGTGCCAGAGTTCGGTGAGCAGCTTGCGGTATTTGCTCACGAGCGTGATGCCCGTGAAGCTGCACGTCAATTCCTGCGTACCGGCACCGCAAAGCGTGCGAGCGCGTCACTTTCTTCATCGGCTTCATCTGCAACGCAGAAAGAAGGAAAGAAGAGTGTGTTGAATGTTGTTATTAAGGCGGATACTAACGGATCTCTTGAAGCAATTCGCACCACCCTTGATAACTACAAGAGTGAAGACGTTGAAGTGCGTATTGTATCTGGTGGTGTTGGTGAAATTAGTGAGGGTGATGTAACCCTTGCTAAGACCGCAAAGGCTCTGATTGTTGGCTTCCACAGCCGCATTCCAGCTTCTGTAAAGCAGTTGGCAGAGCGCGAAAAGGTGGGTATCAGCTTGTATACGGTCATCTACGAGTTGTTTGATGCAATCCGCGAGGTACTTGCTGACCTGATGCCGATTGAATCCGTAGAGGTTCCGTTTGGACACCTAACGGTACTTGCTCGTTTCCGTGATAACCGCAAGCACGCCGTGCTTGGTGGTCGTGTTGAAGAGGGTGTAGCTGAGGCAAAGTTGCATGCGCGTGCTGTACGAAACAAGACTCAAGTTGCTATCGGTACCGTGCTTGAAGTACGCCGTGGCAAGGATGCCGTGAAGCAGGTAAAGGCGGGTACTGAATGCGGTGTAGAGTTCACTTTCCGTGAGGGTCACGACGACGTGGCAGTAGGGGACACGATTATGTTCTTTAAGGTAGAGCAGCGTAAAAAGCAGCTGGTCCTCAGCTAGTTTTAGCAAAAACCCGCGACCTCGGCCGCGAGTTTTTTTGGGTTTATCGGTGGGCCCATTTCCTATCAACGTTTTTGTAAAATACACGGGCCTTTTTGGGTTTAGACCGTGTATTTTAAAAAAAAGTTGATTGTTTTATCCCGTACTTTTGCTAGTCTAGAGAGGTCTCATAAACCAACTATGTGCCGGTACGGCTAGTCCGCGGCACCACAGGGAGGTCATATTTCTCGGACTCTTTCGCTTCCGGAGGTTGAGCCATCAGTGGATCTTCCCCCTGAACCGACGCCAGCAGTTCGCTGGCTACGCGCTCACATTTCACCGAACGTTGTACCAGCTTTGCTCGGTACGGCCTTTCTTCTCGCACTGGGCATTAGTGTCTACCAGCCAATTGAGGCACGTCTTGCGTTACGAGAAGAGCGGCTGGCCGCAGATATTCCAGTCCTGCCAGTTCCCGATGTTGCTCCTGGTCTTACCACCGTGCCAGAGATCACCCTTGCCAGTGTAACCACCAATAGCGATCAGGGTGGGGAAGATACTGAGAGTGTTGATGACGAGGATTTGGCTGAAGTACGGCCAGGAAAGCTTCGCTACAAGGTAAAGTCAGGAGACACCCTCTGGGAAATTGCTCGTGCCTATAACACCCGCATGGTGAATATTATGGCGGTGAATGAAGAAGTGAGTCCGGACGCCGCTTTAAAACTTGGTCTCGAATTGGTACTCCCTGACGATGCCGATCCAACCGGGACAAAAACCTTGACGCAGCCACAGGCGACAGTAAAAGCGACAGGCTCATCAACAAAGACGGCATCAGGAAAGATTAAGATGCCGGTTACCAGCTACCGACTCACCCAAGGCTTTTCAGCAAAGCATCCTGGTATCGATCTTGGTATGCCGGTGGGCACCCCTATCTACGCAACGGATGCAGGGACGATCTCCGTTGCCGATGCAACAGGTTACAATGGCGGTTATGGAAAGACCATTAAGATTAGTCATGCAGGCGGTTTCTCATCACGCTACGGGCACCTTTCACGCATTGTGAGCGGACTTTCCGTGGGTGATGCGGTTAAGAAGGGTGAACTTATTGGGTATTCGGGGAACACCGGGCGTTCAACCGGTCCACACCTTCACTTTGAATATCGCGCTCCTGGAGGGGTCGCGAAAGATCCGCGGAAGTTCATGTAGAGGGAACAGCTTCTAAAAATACCCAGACTTCACCCAAAAAAGAGTCTGGGTATTTTCATAACCTGTCCATGGTGTGTACTCACCTAGAGACAAGCGTACAATTATCCGCTATGGTGCCGGTATGTTCATCGATGAGAAGCAACTTTTGGTGCGAGCCGGTAAGGGTGGCGATGGTGCCATCCTCTTTCGGCGTGAGAAATATGTCCCTCGTGGGGGGCCGGATGGTGGTGATGGCGGACGCGGCGGCGATATTGTCATAGAGGCGCGTCACAACCTGCATGCCTTGGCTCATTTACGTTCTGTTCGCAAGATTCTTGCTGAAGATGGTATGAAGGGTGGTCACCGTACTTCAACAGGGAAGAGTGGGGATGACACGACTATTCTCGTGCCACTGGGTACCCAGATTTACATGGGAGAGGTCTTGCTTGTTGAGATGGTAGAAGACAAGCAGCAGCATGTGCTGTGTCGTGGTGGAAACGGGGGGTGGGGTAACTGGCGCTTTCGTTCTTCGGTGCAGCAGGCACCAGATCGAGCAAATCCGGGTCTTCCTGGTGAAGAGAAGGAAATCCGTATGGTCCTCAAGCTGATTGCAGACGTTGGTCTGATTGGACTACCAAATGCTGGAAAATCAACCTTACTTTCAGTTATCTCTAAGGCTGAGCCAAAGATTGCTAACTATCCGTTTACTACGCTGGAGCCACAGCTTGGTGTAGCTACTATTGGTAAGGGTGCTGATGAGCGCCAGGTAGTGGTTGCAGACCTACCAGGTCTTATTGAGGGTGCTGCAGATGGTAAGGGTCTCGGTGTTAAGTTCCTTAAGCATGTTGAGCGCACCAAGCGCCTCGTTCACTGTATCGACGCTTCCAGTGGTGACCCTGAGCTGATTGCCCAGGTCTACGAGACAGTCCGTGCTGAGCTGGCTAAGTTCAGTCCTGTCCTTGCCGCCAAAGACGAGTTGATCTGCTTTACGAAGGCAGAGATGGTCCCCGAAGAGTTTCGTGGCGATCTGCAAAAGCTCTATCCGAACGCCCTGTTTATCTCGGCAGTGACCGGCGAGGGAATGCAGCAGTTCATTGGACGGTTGGCGGATTTGGTGAGCTAGGTACTATTCTTTCAGGGTGATGTCTGCTACAAATGGCAGAAATGGAGGATAGAAAACAATGTTTCCAAAAAATGTACTTTTCTTTGGGTCAGGGCGCACGATCTACACATCGCTCTGCAATATTGCTCACTGTGGTGAGTTTGTGGGTAACGTTACAATTGTTACGAGATCACCAATTGAGGAGGCGAAGACTCGGTTACGGGGTGCTTTCAATCTTGATCGAGTGTATTTCGTGGATTGTGCTCCACTCGCTGAGCTTGCAGAGGCTGACATCATTCATGTTGGCTACACATCAGGGGATACACTGCCCATTCTTGAGTTACTTGCTGCAAGTGCACTCAAAAGCACTTGTGTGCTTCTCTTGGAAAAGCCGTGCCATCGGCGTGCAGTAGATCTGGTTGCGCAGCTTAAGGCGAAGGGAGTCCTTGTTCTGCTGAATACTCCCCAGACCTTCCGTGGGGGTATCTACGGAGAGGTTCGTGAGATGCTTGGTGATGGCGGGTCTCTGGTGGTCGATCAGATTCATTATAGAGTCCCACCGGGAAGAACCGGCGAATCACCACTCACCAACCTGCTACCGCATGCAGTAAGTATGCTGCAAGCGATTGCGCCAGAAAAGCCCTTAACGGTTACAAGTCCTCACTCGTACAAGTCTACTGACACTAAGATTGTCCTGCTGCATGGTGGTGAGGAGGTCCACGTGGTTTGTAAGCATCAAGCAAATGTGGTGATCGCTCTACATGGGCGTATCCTTAACGAATCAGGTGAGTTGGTAGCAGGGTTCTCAGCAGACTTCGTAGCATCACGAGTTGTGTGGGGAGGGGAAGATGGTCAGACCACTACCACCATCACACATGATGATATTGCGTCTGCGAGAAGAAGCTTCTGGCGAGCCCTTCTGGGGCGGAATATCCTAGGAAGCACAGCGCCCGTTACGGCAGAGACCTTACTTGGTCTTTTTGAACAAATGGGCGTACTTGCTCCATGAGTGGGGTAGTTCTCCTCACCGGCCCTGACAGAAATGTCGGGGCTTCTTTTTTGTCTTGAAAGTACCCAGTCACTATTTGACTCAGTGATCGTGCGCAGGTTCGTGTATTCTCTTGTGTTTTCTTGATGCTTGCGGTACGAACGAAGTACTACAAATGGAGGTTGATAAGAAAAGATGAGTACGGGTAACCGATTAATCATGAATGCCGCAAAGCGGCTTTACCAGAGAACGAGAAAGCATTCCCCGGTTGAGGGTGGGAAGACAACACTCCTGAGTGGCGGGAGTATGTATTTGAAGTTAAGTTTGGGTGCAACAACTGAGACCCGCTTTACAGATCAAAACAGCATAGTGCACCCGTGTGGTTTCACTGTGGTTGGGGTGGGCACACCTACGCGTAGGGTGATAAATTTCTGGCATAGTGCACTCAATGATACTGGAGTGGGTCTACGCAGGGCTCTCGCTCATGGCGAGGATACCTTTATAAGACCTAGCCATGTGTGTCCTTAGTTACTACTTGTTGCCATGCGGGCTGGTAGTGAAACTTACGACCAAAACTTGTTGGACTTGATGGGGGTGAGCTGGATGCAGCAGAACTCAAAGAACTTCTCCTTGTGCGTCCCAGAGTAAGTGCCAAATATACAAACCCTCTGACACATCTATTCGGGCTAAACGCCATCGAGCTTCTCTATCTACTAAAGCATAATCCCAAGGTCTTTCATCTTGATACCGGAGACGTGCCAATTGAGGTACTCTGCGAGCAGTTGCTTGCAATGAAAGGAATGGATCTGCTTTATAGTCAATTACCTTTACCGGAACCAGAATAATACACGTTTTACCCATAGCCGAAGGTCTCCTTCGGCTTGTTTTTTAGAGAGAAATGTGCGACTATGCGAACAGCGCTTCCGCGTACTTGTCTTTGTGCCTCGTGAAACAGGGTCTGGCACAAGAAGTACGTGGTACGTAATTCACCCGTTGTGCTGGTGTTACGCCAGCATGATAGACCCATACGTAACCCGTCCCGGTATGCCCCGACCCATGCGCCGAACCATTGGTCGCGACACCGCCGTTCTGCAACTCCCCAATCTGATTGAGGTGCAGACGCAGTCGTACAACTGGTTCCTTACCGAAGGTATCCGCGAACTCCTCGATGAGATTTCGCCAATCGAAGACTTTACCGGCAGCTCTTTGCAGCTTGAATTCCGGGATTTTTCATTTGAAGATCCTAAGTTCAGCGCTGATGCTTCCCGTGAGAAGAACCAAACCTACCGCGCCCTCCTAAAGGTACGCGCAGTTCTTACCAATATGGTAAGTGGTGAGGTAAAGGAAAGTGATGTATTCCTGGGAGAATTCCCCATGATGACCAAGAACGGTACCTTTATCGTTAATGGTATCGAGCGCGTTATCGTTTCACAGATTGTTCGCTCCTACGGTGTTTTGTTCACCGGTGAGCAGCACAATGACCGCTACCTGTTTGGTGCAAAGCTCATTCCTGCACGTGGTGCATGGCTTGAGTTCGAGACCAGTTCACGTAACGTTATCTCCGTTAAGGTAGATAAGAAGCGTCGTATTCCTGTTACTACCTTCCTGCGTGCACTTGGCTACGGAACTGATGAGCAGATCCGTGAGCTCTTCTCCGATGTTGATACCAACCTCGATCGTCCATTTATCGACGCTACCCTCGAGAAAGATACCGCTACCGATCAGGTAAGCGGCTATGTTGAGGTCTATAAGCGTATTCGTCCTGGAGACCTAGCAACTCCTGAGAATGCTCAGTCATTCTTCGAGAGCCTCTTCTTCAGCGGTAAGCGCTACGATCTTTCCCGTGTTGGTCGCTACAAGCTGAACCAGCGTCTTGGCATGGACATCCCAAACACTGCGGAAAACCGCGTGATCCGTCCTGCTGATATTGTTGAAATCATTCGTGAAATCATCCGCTCAAACAACGATGTAAACGCTCGTCCTGACGATGTCGACTCACTAAAGAACCGCCGTGTTCGTTCGGTTGGTGAGTTGGTACAGAACAAGGTACGCGTTGGTATGCTTCGCCTGGAGCGCATCGTGCGTGACCGCATGAGTGTGATCGATGTCGATACTGTTACACCCCAGCAGTTGGTAAATGCTCGTCCTGTTGCTGCTGCTCTGCAGGAGTTCTTCGCTTCTGCTCAGCTGTCACAGTTCATGAACCAGACCAACCCAATTGCCGAGCTTGAGCATAAGCGTAACCTTACCGCTACCGGTCAAGGTGGTCTTACTCGTGAGCGCGCAGGATTTGAGGTTCGCGACGTTCACATCTCTCACTACGGCCGCATGTGTCCGATTGAGACCCCAGAAGGACCAAACATCGGTCTGGTACAGTACCTCTCCAGCTACGCTCGTATCAACGAGTACGGTTTCATCGAGGCTCCTTACCGTAAGGTTGCCATCAAAGAAGATGGTCGCTACGTTACCGATGAAATTGTTTATCTTGATGCTGCTGGTGAAGAAGGACATGTTATTGCTCCTGCTTCTTCTGCGGTTGACGCAAACAACAAGCTGGTTGGAAAGCGTGAGCCTGCCCGTGCGCATGGTCACCATGAACTGGTTACTCCAGATCAGATTGATTACATCGATGTTTCAACCAAGCAGGCATTCTCAATCACTGCTAACCTGATCCCAGGTCTTGAGCAAGACGAGGCGGCGCGCTCCATGATGGGTGCCAACATGCAACGTCAGGCAGTTCCTGTAGTTCGTCCTGAGTCACCAGTGATTGGTACCGGTATGGAGTACGAGGCTGCGGTAAACTCAGGTCAGCTGGTTCTCAGTGATGTTGATGGTAAGGTTGCTGCCGTAAGCGCGCAGGAAGTTACCGTTACTGATAAGGCTGGTGCAAACCACACCTATCCACTGGTTGGCTTTGTTCGCTCAAACCAGGGTACGGTTCTCAGTCAGCGCCCAGCCGTTACTGTTGGCGAGGAAGTAAAGAAGGGCGAAGTCCTTGCTGACTCTTCAGCTTCACAGGGTGGGGAACTGGCACTTGGTCAGAACATGCTCGTGGCCTACATGAGCTGGGAAGGTTACAACTACGAGGACGCGGTTATCATCTCAGATCGCATCATCCACACCGACCGCTACACCTCAATCCATATTGAGAAGTATGTCATGGACGTACGCGACACCAAGCTTGGTCCTGAGGAACTAACTCGTGATATCCCGAATGTTGGTGAAGAAGCCCTGAGCAACCTCGATGAGGCAGGTATTATTCGCATCGGTGCTGAAGTATTCGAAGGCGATATCCTTGTTGGTAAGATCTCACCTAAGGGTGAAACTGAATTGACTGCAGAAGAGCGTCTGCTCCGCGCGGTATTTGGTACCAAGGCAAAGGAAGTGCGTGATTCATCACTTCGTCTACCACACGGCGAGCACGGTAAGGTTATTGCTGTAAAGATCTTTACCAAGGATGCTGGTGACGAGCTTTCAACTGGTGTATTCCAGAGTGTTGAAGTTACTGTTGCCCACCTGCGTAAGGTATCTGTAGGTGATAAGTTTGCTGGACGCCACGGTAACAAGGGTGTCGTTTCAATCATCGTTCCAGAGGCTGATATGCCATTCCTTCCTGATGGACGTTCGATCGACATGATCTTGAACCCATTGGGTGTAATCGGTCGTATGAACCTCGGTCAGATCATGGAAACCACTATGGGTTGGGCTGCCGCTGCACAGGGTGAAAAGCTTGCGATCCCTATCTTTAACGCCCCTTCAGAAGAGGTAATGCGTGAAGAGCTGAAGAAGGCAGGACTTCCTGATAACGGTAAGTCAATTCTCTTCGACGGTAAGACTGGTATGCAGTATGATGCTCCAGTTACCATCGGTATCAACTACATGTTGAAGCTCTACCACTTGGTAGATGACAAGATGCATGCACGTTCCGTTGGTCCTTACTCCATGATTACGCAGCAGCCACTCGGTGGTATGGCACAGCGTGGAGGACAGCGTTTCGGAGAAATGGAAGTATGGGCACTCGAAGCCTACGGTGCCGCACATACCCTTCAGGAAATGCTTACCATTAAGTCTGACGATACCGTCGGACGCGCAAAGGCCTACGAAGCCCTTGTCCGTGGTGAGGATGTAGGAAAGCCTTCTACTCCTGAGTCATTCAACGTATTGGTTCGTGAGCTCCAGGGTCTTGGCCTTGAGGTTTCCCTCCTTACGGATGAAGGCGACATGATCGAGCCAGTTGATAAGCCAGCAGTACCTGTTGCGCCTACCGACGGCCGCCAACTTCGCGATGATGTAGCAATCCTTGATGACGAGCTCGAAGACGAGCTTGAAGAAGAGGAAGAGGACGACATCGACGAAGAGCCAGACTTCCTCGAACTCGGCGAAGAGCCTGAGGTTGTTGAAGAAGTAGTAGCATAACGTACCACCATGCGAACCTTTGATCTCGTTGAAACTACCCCTGAATTTTCTTCAGTCCGCCTGAAGGTTGCTGCTCCTGAGGTAATCCGTAGTTGGTCCCATGGTGAGGTGCTTAAGCCTGAAACCATCAACTACCGAACTCAGAAGCCTGAGCGTGATGGACTTTTCTGTGAGCGTATCTTTGGTCCTACCAAGGACTATGAGTGCTACTGCGGAAAGTACAAAAAGATCCGCTATAAGGGCATTATCTGTGATAAGTGTGGTGTTGAAGTAACCAAGGCTGCGGTTCGCCGCGTACGCATGGGTCATATTGACCTTTCCGTGCCTGTTGCTCACACCCTCTATGTTGCTGGTGTACCAAGCATGCTTGGTACTGCCCTTGATATGTCGGTTATTGAGCTTGAAAAAGTTATCTACTTTGCAGCGTACGTAATCCTTGATGTTAACGAGGACGTCCGCAAGGAAGTACTCGAGCAGCTTGAGGACGAATATGCCGAGACCAAGATGGAGTTGCTTGGCGGTAAGCCAGCTAACGAAGTCTCCGGTGATGCCCTTCTTAAGGTGCAGCAGCTTGATCAGCTCTACAAAGAGACCAAGAAGCAAGTAGAAGGCCTCCAGGCTACCCAGGTTATCTCTGAGCAGATCTATCACGAGTACTCACTGAAGTACGGAGAGTTAATTCAGGTTGGTATTGGTGCCGAAGCAATTCACGCACTCCTGAAGAACATCGACATCGACAAGATGATCGAGAAACTGACGGTTGCCGCTGTGACTGTTTCACCAGTCAACAAGCGCAAGCTCATGCGTCGCTTGAAGTTGTTCATCGATTTCAAGAATGCTGGCATCAAGCCTGACTGGCTTGTGGTTACCTGTGTACCAGTTATCCCACCAGATCTACGCCCAATGGTGCAGCTTGACGGTGGTCGCTACGCTGCTTCAGACCTGAACGATCTCTACCGTCGCGTCCTGAACCGCAACAACCGTCTGAAGAAGTTGCTCAACAGTGGTGCGCCTGAGGTTATTACCCGCAACGAAAAGCGCATGCTTCAAGAGGCTATGGACTCCCTGTTTGATAACAGTGGACGTCGTGGTAAGGTTGCTGCCGCTATCGGTGGCCGCCGTCGCTTGAAGAGTCTTTCCGACATGCTTCGCGGTAAGCAGGGTCGCTTCCGTGGAAACCTCCTTGGAAAGCGCGTTGACTACTCTGGTCGTTCAGTAATTGTGGTTGGTCCACAGCTGAAGCTTGATCAGTGTGGTTTGCCAAAGGGAATGGCGCTTGAGCTCTTCAAGCCATTCGTGATTGGTCGCCTGATTAGCACTGGCTACGTTGATAATGTTCGTAAGGCAAGCCGTTTGATTGAGCAGGGAGACCCTATCGTTTGGGATATCCTTGAAGATCTTACCCAAGATCATTACGTGCTCCTCAACCGCGCCCCTACACTTCACCGTCTCGGTATTCAGGCTTTCCGCCCAGTACTGATTGAAGGTAAGTCAATCCAGATTCACCCGCTCGTATGTGCTGCCTATAACGCAGACTTCGATGGTGACCAAATGGCGGTCCACGTACCACTTTCCAAGCAGGCACAGCTTGAGGCAGCAACCATTATGCGTTCTGCAAACAACTTGCTAAAGCCAGCTTCTGGTGAAGTAATCGTTGGTCCTTCAAAGGACATGACCCTTGGTGTGTACTACCTCACCTCAATCCTTGACGGACTACCTGGCGAAGGTAAGTTCTTCTCAGGTCGTGACGAGGCATACATGGCTATGCACGAAGGTGTAGTTGCACTTCGCGCTAAGGTAAAGGTACTGGTTGATGGCGAGGTGCTTGATACTACTGTTGGACAGCTCATTTTCAATGAGATTATTCCCGCAGAGCTCGGCTACCAGACCGCTGCCATGGATAAGAAGCAGATCGCAAAGGTAATTCAGAAGTGCTACGACGTCTGTGGTGTTGATCGCACCGCACAGCTGGTAGATGACGTAAAGTCCTACGGCTTCAAGTACGCTGAACAGTCAGGTGTAACCTTTAACCTCCTTGATATTGCTGAGCCAGCTGGCAAGGTAGAGATTCTTGTTGAGGCAGAAGGCCGCACCGATCTGATCGAAAAGCAGTACCGCCGTGGTCTGATCAGCAAGCAAGAACGGTACATGAGTACTGTTGAAGTCTGGCTTGATGTTACCAAGCAACTTGAAGGCGCTGCTCTGAAGAGTTTCTCTGCAGACAACCCAATCATGACCATGGTGAAGTCAGGTGCTCGTGGTAACGCAAGCAACATCAACATGATTGCCGGTATGAAGGGTCTCGTAACTGACCCAACAGGTAAGATTATTGAAATCCCGATTCTCCACGGCTTCAAGCAGGGTCTGACCGTATTCGAGTACTTCACCTCTTCACACGGAACCCGTAAGGGACGTGCTGACCAGGCACTGCGTACCGCTGATGCTGGTTACCTGACTCGTCGTCTTGTTGATGTGGCTCAGGATGTGGTTGTTACCGAAATGGACTGCCACACTACTGAAGGCGCAGTGGTTCACAAGTCTGACGCTGTACACCTTGGTGTTGATTTCAACGAGCTGATTGTTGGTCGCTACCTTTGCGGCGAGCAAGAGGGTTACGCTGATCGTACCCTGGTTACTCCTGAGATTGCGAAGATCCTTGCTGAGAAGCTTGAGAGTATTCGTCACTACTCACCAATGTACTGCCGCTGTGAGCGCGGTATCTGCCGCAACTGCTACGGAATCGATCCTGCAAACAACCGTCCGGTTGAAGAGGGAGCATCTGTTGGTATCGTTGCTGCGCAGGCAATTGGTGAGCCTGGTACTCAGCTAACCATGCGTACCTTCCACTTGGGTGGTGCTGCATCCGCTGGTGCTGACATTACCTCTGGTCTGCCACGTGTAGAAGAGCTCTTCGAGGCTCGTCTGCCGAAGGTTCCTGCGGTTATCGCAGAAATTGCTGGGCAGGTAACCATCGAAGATGGCGCAGAGAGCGTTGTGGTAACTATTACTGCAGATGCACCTCGCACCCAGCTAGTAACGGTTCCTGAGGCCTACACCGTTAAGGTACAGGCTGGTGACAGCGTTGCCGTGAAGGATATTATTGCAATCCGCGAGGATGGCGTTACCTTCCGCGCCGTTGTTGCAGGTACCGTTGGCGTTCAGGACAACGTTATTACGATTACTGCACGTGAGGCAGATGTTCGTACCTACACCATTGGTACCAATCACGCATTGATGATTGCTCATGGTGCACGGGTAGAAGTTGGTCAGCAGCTTACTGAAGGCCACCTTGATATCCACGAACTCTTCCGCGTTGCTGGTCGCTCAAAGGTTGAGCGCTACATCATCCGCGAAGTACAGAAGATCTATACTGAGCAGGGTGTAGGTATCAACAATAAGCACATTGAAATCATCCTGAAGCAGATGCTTTCAAAGGCAGTTGTTCTTGATGCTCCAACTACTACCCTGGTACAGGGCCAGCTGGTTGACCTCGCTGATGTCTATCAGATGGAGCGTGTTGGTAAGAAGGTTGTCTGCGATCAGCAGCTCCTTGGTATCACGCGCGTTTCACTCCGTACAAAGAGCTTCTTGTCCGCTGCTTCCTTCCAGGAAACCACGGCCATTTTGGTTGACGCTGCCATGCAGGGTAAGACCGATGAGCTCCGGGGCTTGAAAGAGAACGTAATTATCGGCAAACTCATCCCTGCAGGTACCGGCTACGTACGGGCTGCATAACCACTTATATTCCTATGCCAACGATCAATCAGTTGCTTCGGAAGCCACGTGTAACACCTAAGAACAAGGTGAATGCACCTGTTCTGAAGTCTACCTACAACACCTTCCGCCGTCGCCCAGTACCACTAAACGCTCCTCAAAAGCGTGGTGTGTGTATCCGCGTGACCACCACTACTCCAAAGAAGCCTAACTCCGCTCAGCGAAAGATCGCACGTGTGCGCCTTACCAATGGTATGGAAACCACCGTGTACATTCCTGGTGAGGGACACAACCTGCAAGAGCACTCAGTTGTGCTCGTGCGTGGTGGTCGTGTAAAGGACCTTCCTGGTGTACGGTACCACCTTGTTCGCGGTAAGCTTGACGCCCAGGGCGTAAAGGGCCGCAAGAAGAGTCGTTCACTGTACGGAACGAAGAAGAACGCTGCTCCAGGGAAGTAATATCCTTGCGTGTGGGTCCTCGCCCTTGAAGAGATATGGCTGTGGAAACACGCAAGATATCACTTCGCCTGGATCTACAAGAAAACACCCCTTCGGGGGTGTTTTCTGTTAGGAATGGGGCTGTCCTCGGATCCAGTACTCTTTGGAATCCTTTCGCGGCTATGGCGCGGAATCCGGAGGCCCCCTTTACTTACTTCAGAGAAGCTACTTCCAGGAAGGGATCGCTTTGGAAGAGGTATAGCTGTGGAAACACCACGGACAAACTCTTTCCAGGGCCGACCAAGAAAACACCTCCGAAAGGGGGGTGTTTTTCTTGTTGTGAAGAGCGGAAGGGCATATACTTAGTATATGCGTTCTATCCCAGCTTTTACCCTTATTGAGTTACTTGTTGTTATTACGATTATGGGAGTTCTTTCATCACTCTCTGTTGTGAGTATTGGCTCAGCTCGAGGGAGGGCGCGTACAACCACTGCAAAAACAGCGGTTACCTCAGCGGGTAGGGCGGTGGAGGGATGTCGAGGAGAAGTTGGATCAGGAGTCATTTCAAATGTACCAGATGCCGGCTCGGATACGCTAAATGGCAGTGCGGGTACACTTCCAAGCATTTTCACTGGTCAGTGTGATGGTGCGAGTCTCACGTATCCTGCACGCATCTCAAAGACGCCAAGTAATGCGTACACGTACACCTATCGGGTGCTAGAATATCCAACACCTACTGATTTGCGGTCCTTGCTTTCTGAGGAGAAAGACTACCGGATATTTAGTAATCTTCCTGATTCATCAGAAGGGTATTACGTTGCTGAGAAATCTGGTGTTCGTACTTCGCTCACTGACCCTAATCTCGTTTCATTTAGCGCAGCCATCGACTTCACTACCTATGGTGAACCGGTATCATTTACGATAGATTTTCGCGCGATTACCGCCCCTCCATCACCTGTGCAGTTTTCCAATCCCATTACTGCATCGGCTGTATTTGTACCGGGTAACGTGAGCCGGGTATCAGTCAATTTGCCTCCGGGTCTTTACTATGTAGAGGGAAGAGGGGGTATCGCGGTTCTACCTTATACAGGTACCGGAGGTACGAGTGAAAATAGTATCTGCACTACTGGAGTCTATACTACAGAATACGGCACAATCTATTTGGATCTTCGAAATGGCACACCAACAAGCCTCTGTTATACCCCAATTACTGGTTAATTACTTGTACATTCTGTAGGTTCTGATACCTTTAACCTGTTGCATGAGTACCTCACTCCGAGGGAAGTCCATGCCCATTTATCACTAGGAGACGTCCATGGCTCGTGGAACCAATACCACCCCACGTCGCGAAATCATGCCTGATCGTGTGCATGGTTCCGTGCAAGTTGCAAAGTTGATCAACACCGTTATGAAAAACGGTAAGAAGACTGTTGCAGAAAAGATCGTATACACCGCACTTGAGACCGCTGCTGCAAAGTGTGAGGTAAGTGCTATCGAAGTACTCGATACTGCCCTCAAGAATGTTATGCCGGTTGTTGAGGTTCGCAGCCGCCGCGTTGGTGGTGCTAGTCTGCAGGTACCAATCGAGGTACCACGTGGTCGCCGCGTGATGCTTGGCTACCGCTGGATTCTTGACGCTGCTCGCAAGGGTCAGGGTCGTCCTATGCACGAGAAGCTCTCAAGCGAGCTCATCGCTGGATTCAACAACGAAGGTGCTGCTGTAAAGCGTCGTGAAGAAGTTCACCGCATGGCTGAGGCAAACCGCGCGTTTGCTCACTTTGCTCGCGCAAGCAAGTAAGTCACCACTAAGAAATCCCGTGATCGCCATAATGATCACGGGATTTTTTTTGTCAGTACTGCTACGATAGCCGTGTTACCCCTAAGTAATCGCCATGCGCGAAGAAGTTGAGCAGATCCAGAAGTTCGTGGCCCGCATTTCTCTTGCAGCCCTAGTCATTGGCCTTGGGCTGATTATCTGGAGCTTTTTTCCACCCGATGATAACGGACGACTGCTGATTCAGGGATGGACCCAAGGGTTTATTATTGGTGGTGCGGGATATGGTTATATTGGTCGCCGATTACTTGAGGTGCTTAAGAAGAAGTAAGTGGGATTCTCAATCCGTCCCGGTACCATTGATGACCTTGCAACAGTGCAGCGGCTCAACACTGCTCTCTTCGAGTCTGACCGCGAGCGCGATCCATATCTTAACTTTGACTGGCCGTATCAGGATGGCGAAGAGATCTTTCGTGGCGTCCTTGAGGGGCGGCTCGGAAAGTGTTGGGCCGCTGAGTCAGCCGGGGAAGTAGTCGGCTATCTCACGGGTGGTCTGCATCGTACACTGCCTTCGTTTCGGCCGATTCTTCGTGGAGAGTTACTTACGTTCTACGTAGTGCCCGATGCACGGCGTCAGGGAGTAGG
>JAGVEG010000008.1 GCA_020058355.1 Candidatus Berkelbacteria bacterium | reverse complement strand
GTATGTGTTTTGTTCCTGGATCAACAAATGTACTGACAAGTGGCTGGGCTGCGGCACCTCCGGTTGTTTCAGGCGTATGTGGATTTGTGCAAACGGTTACTTGGACCGGCCTTCAGAAAACAGGACTTGTTGTTGGATTACTTCCTGGAAACTCTGGCGATGTGGTGATGAGCTACCAAGCCGCTGTTCAGGTGGCAGTTCCCACTGGGACAAGTCTGACGAATGGGGCGGTGGTGAGTACGAGTACCAATCAGGGTGCGAATGTATTCACTGACACTTCTGTGACAACAATTAACATACCGTTACCCGACCCTCAGATTGTAGGTTCCGGTGACCCTGTCGTTACGCCTGGCGGCAGCTACTCCTCACGATTTATTTACGGCAACGACACACTGCAACCCGGTCTCAATACCGTTGTTACCATTACTCTTCCTAATGACGGCACCAATCCAACCACCACCCTGGCTGGCATCACTACCGCCAGCGGTGATGTTGTGTACTATCACGCAGGTTCTGTTGGTTCCTATCCAGCATTCGACCCATTAAGCCCAACCTCTAACGGCTGGACCTCGCTACCAGGTACTGGGGTAAGTAGCCCGGTGCAGCTCGCAGTGCTCGTTGGAACGTTAGCCGCAGGAGTTTCGGGTCGCCAGCTTATCCTCATTCAGCAGGCGACAAATCCAATGAGTGGGCTTCCTACTCCAATTGGTTCAACGCTTACCAGTACTGCGGTTATTGGTGATAGTAATGGTGATGAAAATGGCACCAATAATACCGCGACGACCGTTACCAGAACACCAAGCCTTGATCTCTCTATTAGCATCGCTGGAGACCCTGAGGGCAGCTACCCCGGAACCACACCAGGATCATCTGTCGAGTATACGATCAACTTTGCCAACTTAGGCAGCGCTAGTGTCTGCGGGGTGACAATTACCGATTCACAGAGCGCACTTGTTAGTCGCTCAAGTACGGCTCATAATTTTAGTTCACTCAGCCTTACTAAAGCAGACGGCTCGTCCACCTTCCCGGTAACCCCAGGTGGCGTACCAATTACTGATCCTATTGTTCCTTTTTACAATACCCTCACGCACACTTTTGAGCTGGGAAGTGGCACGAATCCTCACATGGCTGTTTGTTTACCGACTGGATCTCGGGGTTCATTCAAGATGTATGGAACGCTTGATCAGACTGCTGCTACCAATACAACGGCCACCTTTACGGTTGCTATCGGCAAGGATGGGGCAGGGGTTGAAGATCTCTTAACCAACAACACCGCAAGTAGTTCAGTCTCCATCTATCGTCCAGACCTTTCAATTAGCAAGTCAGCTATCTCATGTGGCACTGATGGTAACTGCGCAACTACGGGTGACAATTCCTCAGTAACGGCTAATCCAAACGAGAAAGTCCGCTACACGGTCAGTTACGACAATGTGGGCAATATCTCGGCTGAGAATCCCGTGATAAGTGATCACTTCTCCGTAGGGCAAGCCTACATTGTTGGTTCCCTTACGACTCAACCGGGTTCAGTCCTACAGTTCTCCAATGATAACGGTGCCACCTGGACCTATGCTCCCGTTGGTGCCGTGGGCACTGCCGATCCACTGGTTACCGACTACCGCATGGTCTTCAATGGCCCAATCACCGCTCCAGCAAGCTTTGTGGGGCAAGATACTCGCGCCGAGCTTACCGGAACCGTTTCTTCAAACCTTCTTCGCTACGAGGACGGTACCTTGAAGCTTGGTATTACAGGGGCCGTGGCAGCAAGTCTCCCAGGTGCAAATTCAAATGGGGGACATATGGTTGAGGGTGACTTCAATAATGATGGAAGAATGGACGCCTATCTTTACGGGCGTGGCGGATTCGGGGTCTCCGGATTTTTTATACAACAGGCAGACGGCTCCTTCACATATAGTGCATTTAGCACAACTCCAGCGATTAGTGCCAAGCCGGTATCTATTGACCTTGATGCTGACGGTGATATCGATATAGCTCGTTCAGGCTGGGGTGGTGGATGGCGCTGGCTGCGCAATAACGGCGACGGGACATTCACGCAGATGGCAAATTTTAGTGGACATACTGATAATCATTCAGCTGTTGCCGTTGCTGACTTCAATAACGATGGGATGCTTGATATGGTTACGGGAAATCGTAATGGTTTACCCGTGGCGGTTTACTCGGTTACGCAAATCTCTGCGGGCGTATTTTCTTCAGTTACCGCACACTTCACTTCTGTTGCTGGGCTTAGTACGGTTCCGGGTGATATTTCGGGAACGCCCCCTGCTGCATATGATGTAGATGGGAATGGTTATAAAGACGTTATAATGCGAGTAACCACTACTACGGCTCAAGATCAGATCATATACTTCCCCAACACTGCAGGCGTATTTTCACCTAGTTACGTTGTTATTGGTACGCTTCCTGCCCAGGTGCAAGGTCTTGGAGGTTCAATTGGTTTTGGTACCTTCAACATCGTCGATTTTGATAACGATGGAATTCGGGACATAGTAGTTCTTAGTAGCTGGTTTAAGGGTCTAAGTACGGGTGGCTTTGGTCCTGTGTCAGTAATGCCTTCAAATGCTGGAAGGTATTTCGTTGATATAAATAACGATGGACTTCTTGATATGTGGGCCCCAAATCACAGCTCACTTCGAGTCGAGTATAAAATAAACCTCGGTAATAATGTGTTCACGAGTACGCAGTCAATTCCAATCACAAATACGATACAAATTATTGGAATCTCAGCAGATTTCTCGAATGATGGACTTAATGACTTTATTCTTTCTAATGAGGCGGCACCAAATACACCATCTCAGTCGAGTCCATATATAAAAACCAGGTACCACGCCTCCGGCACCTATACCACCGCGCTTACCGCCGGTGCTGGCTTCACAGCTTGGGACAAGCTTATCGTTGGTCAGTCCACACCAGCTGGGACGAGTATTCTCTATGACGTTTACGCAGGGGTTAGTTGTACCGGTACCCCCGTGGTGACTGCAGACCCGGCTGCGGACGGTTATGTGAACCTGGGTGTTATATCCTCTGCTTCTTCGACTATCTGCGTAAAGGCAACACTTGCAATTACTGACACTTCGAAGACGCCAACTCTTGATTACCTAAAGGCGACTTATCGTGGTACTGCCCCAAGCTATACGTATGAAACGAGAGTAGTTACACCAGCTACCGCAACGCAGATCTCTAACGATGCAAGTATTAGTACTACTACTCCTGAAGTGCTGACGAATAACAACGCTGCAACAACTACCCTTGATGTTCCTGAGGCAGATATCATCAGTACAATCAGTGTTGACAAGACGGCCGCCGCTCCAGGACAGGTGGTTACGTATACGGTCAACTACGAGAATGCAGGTCCCAATACCGGTATTGCTACCTCCATTGCCGTTACCCTTCCCGCACTTCTTACCGGTGGAGTTGTTATCACCCCCACAACCACAAGTCTCGGCCTCACGCCAACCTGTGCAGTGGCCGGTTCCCCACAGGTGGTGACCTGTACGCACGCCTCATTTGCAACCGGTGATCGAGGTAGCTTCACGATCACTACGACAATTCCAGCACCTACGCCGGCCGGAAGTACATTAGTTGCCTCTGTTCTTGCGCAGTCAACCTCATACGATCCACTACTTTCGAATAACAGTGACGCAACCAGTACCCTGATTGGCAACTACGCGAACGTCTATGTCGAAAAAATCGGGCAGCCAAAAGCAAACGTCAATAAGACCATTGACTACACTATTAGCTATGGCAACAGTGGTTCAGCTACAGCAAGCGACTTCACCCTGGTCGATGTCTACGACTCCAATCTGAGTATCATCAGTATCACCCAGCTTACCGGTGCCTCACTTACCTGTGCTGATAACGCGGGTCTTGATCAGCTTACCTGTGGTGGGCCTGGTACCAATCTGGCAATTGGTGCTACGGGCAGTATCAAGGTAACTGCCAGTGTGGCTGATAACTGGAACTTGTTTGTTACCAACTACAAGCTTCAGAACACAGTTACTGTCTCTACCTCTACTCAGGAAACCAGCTCGCTGGATAACCAGAGCACAGTTGAAGTGCCTGTATTGATTGATGGACTTGCAGCTGTACAAGCACGCGTTATTCACGATACTGACCTCTCTAATACACTTACAGCGGGAGAGCCAGGACTCAGTGGTCAGCGGGTTTTTATCGCTGGTGTTTCAGCCTTCGGCGATGTGGTTGGTCCTGATCCAGTGACTTATCCAACTCAGTACAATGCCCTGATGGCAGAACTTTTTGCTCAAGGGTTAACTCCAAGTCTCTATAGTACTTCAAGCCTGCCACCAAGCCGCACCACAACCGGCCCGATCAATACCGATTCCACTGGAAACGTGCAATTCTCACTCCTGAATCCTGGTAACTATACACTCCTCTATACCACCACAAACTACGAGCAGCGCTTCTCTACAGCAGGCACCAATCTGGCTCCAGTAGGGGACAACGGTCAGGGCTCAACTGATGCCGGACCAGGTGTTACCTTTATTAGTGGTATGCGGGTGGGCGAAAACGAAACCAGTACCGCCAACCTCTTTGGAGTGCTTGGTGGGGTGATCTCTGGAACGATTACCGATGACCTTGATGCCACTGGTACCGGTACCGCAGGGGATCAGCCGTTGGCGGGTGTGCAGGTATCTATCTACAACGATCTGGATAGCTCCGGTACCTTTACCGCGGGTGACACGCTTGCTGCAACCACCCTCACGGACACATCGGGAAACTACTCAGTTGCTAGCTTGCTACTCGGCAACTACGTGGTTGTGGTAACTGATTCAGAAAATGTACTTAGTACTGGTCGCTACTTCAATAAGATTGGTACCCCAGCAGGTCCCGATACTACATCGCGTGACGCTAATGGGTACGCGACTGCCCTTACTGCAGGGGCTGGCCGTATCACTGCCCTTGCTGACTTCGGGTACACCCGCCTGGTTGTTGCCGGTACTCTCTTTAATGATCTTGATAATGATGGTGTACAGGATAGCGGTGAGACTGGTCTTGCCAGTGCCCAGGTACAGCTGATGACTACTGGCCCAAACACAATCGCCTATGATGGTGATGACGTTATCGTCACCACGGTGACAACAGGGGTTGGTCCTCTTGCTGGTCGCTACACCATTCCTGTGGCTTCCCCGGGTACCAACTACTATGTCCGAATTCCAGGTGCCAACTTCACCGGTGTCCTTACCGGCTACGTCAGTACAACCGGAACCAATGGTTCAGCAACCGGAGCTTCTGAGCCTGCGCCTGGTGCAAACAACGACACCAACGCAGTTGATGACGGTACTACAGCTGTTACCGGCCTCACTACCGGTGGTGTGACCACGGGTCTCATTACCCTGGTGCGTGACGCCGAGCCCACCAATGATGACGACGCTACTGAGGAAGTAGGAGGAACCCTCAATCCAAACTCAAACCGCTCAGTTGACTTCGGTTTTTATGCTGCTGCAACTGTTAGTGACTATGTCTGGTTTGACCGCAACGCAAACGGTGTTCAGCAGATCACCGAGAGCGGTATTGATGGCGTTACTATTACGCTGACTCGTCCAGGTATTGGTCCTGATGGTATTGCCGGCAATGGTGATGACGCTATGGCAATCGGCACATATGTTACGGGGGACAATCCGCTCTTGGCGGGTACTCAGCGTGGGTGGTATCGTTTCAACTACCTGATCCCGTCAACCTATACAGTGACGGTCACCAACCCACAACCTGGCGTACTTGAGTTTTCACCTGCCAACTCCTCAGCTACTACAGATCTTCTTGATAGCGATGTTAATATCACAACCGGAGCGGTCACGCTTACCCTTGCTGCCAGTGAGCTCAATACAAGCACTGACGCGGCACTCTTCTACCCAACAGTTGTGACGGGTCAACTTTTCGAAGACAGAAATGACAACGGTATCTTCGAGCCTGCTATTGATGGGGTGATCCCGAGTGTGGAAATCAGCATCTATCAGGATACTGACGCCAGCACTACGTACACAGTGGGTGATGTACTAATTGGTACGGAAACCACCGACATCCTCGGTGAATACATCCGTGATGGCTTGCCGGTTGATGACTACATTGTGGTTGTTACTGACGGCACGGCTACTCTTTCTGGTGGCAACTACCGCTACAAAGCAGGTCCGACTCCGGGCACCGACAATCATTCACAGGATCCAGCTGGCTACGCGGTCACTACTTCGCCTTCTCACCTCTTCGATGCAACGGGTGACTTTGGTTACCAGCGACTGAGTGTGGGAAATAGCATCTTTGATGATGCCAACAACAACGGCCTGCAAGATTCAGGTGAAGTCGGTATTCCAAGTGTTCCCGTTGAGCTGATTGCTGCTGGTGTCGATACCTCCTTCGGTACGGGTGATGACGTGGTGGTGATGACGGCAACTACTCAGACTGGTGTAGCTGCAGGCAAATACCTCTTCATTGGTATGGCGGCCGGCACCTACCGGGTCCGCATCGCGGCAAGTGTCTTGGCTTCAGGTGGAGCCTTGCAGAACTACCGAACCAGCTCCGGTACGAACGCCTCACTGACTGGGCCTTATGAGCCAGCTGAGAGTCCACACAATGATCAGAATGCGAGAGATCACGGAACACGGCTCTCAAGTGGCCTTGTCACCAGTGGAGATCTTGTTTTGGACTACCTGACTGAACCCACTAATGACGGCGACCTTACCGATGAGCCTGGGCTTGCCACCAACCCGAACTCAAACTTGAGTGTCGACTTCGGTTTCGTACAGCGCACTGATATCGCCGGAACCATCTGGCTTGATGTTGATGCCAATAGTACGATTGATGGCGGCGAAACCCTGCGTGATGGCGATACGATCAACCTGTTCCGCCCAGGATTTGGCTTAGATGGTGTTGCTGGCAATGCCGACGATGCTCTCCCGGTTGCAACCCGTACCTCGGGTGATAATCCTGAAACGGTTGGAGTAGAGCAGGGGGCATATGTCTTCCAGAACCTTATCGCCGGCTCCTATCAAGTAGTGGTGACGCGTCCTGCTGGTCTTGCCTTCAGTCAGCAGCAGATAGGAGTTACACGCTCTTCAGTTGCTACGTTCACGGGTAATCTCACCGTTGCTGCCACCTACGGCACCCCATCCACGGTGAATGCAGGTCTCTCTGCTAATGCTGAAATTCAGGGTGTTGCCTGGTTTGATCAGAACGGCAACGGAGTGCGTGAAGTCGGTGAGCCATTTGTTTCTGGCGCCACCGCAATCCTCACGAGAAATGGCGCCTCGGTTCCTGTTGGCATCGATGGTATTCACGGAACGGCTGATGACGCGCTCTCGGGCACCCAAACAACCACCAGTACCGGTGCCTACCGCTTCCAGGGCCTTGGTGCTACGAACGCTGGTGATCCACTTGACCGCTATATGGTCACCTTCACCTTCCCAAATAGCTACCAGGCTACTTCACGTGACCAGGGAGGAAACGATGCTATCGACTCCGATATCTCGACGACTACCTTGCAGTCTAGTTCTCTCGCGCTAACACCTTCACAGGTGCTCTCGAATGTGGATGCTGGTGCCATGCTCCCGGCAAACGGCGCCATTACGGTTACTACCATGATCGACTTCAACGGCAATGGCAGTATCGATACCGATGATGTTACTCGCTCCGGCGTGACGATACAGCTCGTCTGGGATGCAAACAGCAATGGTGCTCTCGATAGCGGGGAAGCGGTGCGCGCTACGGCTACCACTGATGCTACAGGCGTGGTTACCTTCTCCAATCTCTTGGTTGAGGACGGCAATGATGTTACCGGTACCCAGTATCTTGTGAAGGTGACTGACACCGCGGGACGGGTGAAGACCTTCAAGTTGAGTAATGCCAATGCCGTCAGTGCCAGTACCGCCTTGGCTTCACGCCTGACACCAGCTACTCCAGCCACGAGCTATCTGCTTACCTACCAGCCACAGGCGAATCTGGTTGACCCACCAAGTGGTCTGAAGAGTGTAGATGCTTCAGGAATTGTCTTCCTGAAGTGGAAGATGGTCTGGATTAATATGAGTATCGCCAATGGCGTCCTTGGACAGATTGTTGATGGTATTCCATCTGGCACCACCTACCGACCAGGTACCATTGCCTGTGAGGCACGCGGTACCTCAGTGACCCACACCTGTGGCTTCAATGTGGGAACCAACCAGGTGGAATGGACGGGAACCGTTGGGGCAGACTTCGGTCATGATACCGAAGAAAACTCCCTCAACGAGATCGTTATTACCTTCGACGTTGATCTTCCAAGTACCACAAACACTGTTGAGAACCAAGCGAGAATGTACTGGGATCAAAACGGTGATGGGGTGATCGACAAGAATGACGCGAACTTCACCCTTCCAGCCATCTCCAACGATCCTGCTACCACCACCGGCGGAGACCCCACCAAGTGGGTACGACCAGTGGTTGCGAAGACCGGAGACAACATCCTCTTTGTCAGTCTGATGGGACTTCTCCTCCTCGTTGGTGCCGGCTTCCTACTTCGGGTCAAGCGTTAGAAACACAGAAAACCACCCGGAAGGGTGGTTTTTGTGTGGCTATAGTTCTGCAGGCAAACAAATCCTGAACTTTCGCTATAGTAAGCATATGTCAAAGAATATACTCGTTATCGATGGCCATCCCCGCGAGGGTAGTTTTGGTGCAGCACTCGCCGCGCGGTACGTGACGGGTGCTATCGCCACGGGAAATGCAGTCCGCCTTCTTGCCCTGCGTGATCTGGTATTCGACCCAAACTTCACAAAGCAGCCAGAGCTCGAGCCTGACCTTCAACGTGCCCAGCAGTACATCACTGAAGCAGAGCATGTGGTCTGGGTATTTCCTATATGGTGGGGGATGCCGCCGGCACTGGTGAAGGGATTTCTTGATCGAGTGCTTACTCCTGGTTTTGCCTACAAGTATCGATCTGTGTGGCTATGGCCATGGCCGCAACTTGTGCCAATCAGACTGCTCAAAGGTCGCTCTGCGCGGGTGATTACCACACAAGATTCGCCTTGGTATGTCATGGATGTGGCATTATTGTCACCAATAGGGTGGGCGCTTCATTGGGCGGTCTTTTGGTATGTTGGTTTCTACCCGGTCTCCCGCACCATCCATACCCGCGCACTTTTCCGCACCGACACTGAGCGTGAAGGTTGGTTGCAGCACGCCGAACAACTAGGGCGAAGGGCACGGTAATGGCCGCTATCCAGTGGGAAGAAAAATTCAGCAAGGCATTGCGTGACTTACCTGATGCCGAGCAACGAGTTACGCAGCTTGTGGCCTGTTTTACTGTTTCACAAACCCGATCGGTGCAGGTGTGGCCCAAGCACAATCAGCCAGTAGCGGGCAACCTTTCATTTCTCCCGGATTGGATTACTGAAAACCAACCACTCAGCGACCAGTGCTACCAGATGGATTACAGCTCGGCGCTGGTTGGCTCACATCTGCGAGGTCTTCAGCAGGACGGTGCGGTCCTTGATCTCTGTGCCTCTCCTGGTGGTAAGAGTGTGCTTGCCTATGGTTTTGTGAAACCACACCTCTTGGTGGGTAATGAAGTTATCGGAAAGCGCCTAGGTGCACTGACGGATACGATTGAACGCCTCGAGCTTTTCCCTGCCATGATTACTCGTCATGATCCGTCAATCTGGCGAGAATATGCACGCGAGTATTTCTCAGTAGTACTTGTTGATGCTCCATGCTCTGGTCAGTCGCTTTGTTTTCGCGGGGTTGAGCATCCCGCTGCTTGGTATGCGGGAACCGTGAGTCAGGCGGTGATGCGACAGCGCCGGATTCTGGCAGCTGCTGCTGCGACGGTACAGTCAGGGGGTTATCTGCTGTATAGTACCTGTACGTTTAGCCGTGCTGAGAACGAGGGAATGGCCGAATGGTTCTGCGCGAAGCACCTTGACTTTGAGACAGTTGCCGTGCCTGAGCTAGTACAATTCCGTTCAACGTATTCTGAACTTGCCTGCAGCCGGTTCTGGCCCGGCGAAGGGTATGGGGCAGGAGGCTTTGCGGTACTCTTGCGTAAGAAGGGTGAGTACCGTCCTCATACCAGGGAGCTACCACAGGCAATTCATCGAATTCACACGTACGAGGTTTGAGTGGAGATCCTTGGCTAAACCTGCTTCACTAGAGAGAGATCCGTAAGTACTCGCTATGCGTGATGATGTATTTTCAAAGATTGTTCGCGGAGAACTTCCGTGTCACAAAGTATGGGAAGATGAGCACCACCTTGCCTTCTTGAGTATTTTCCCCAACACCGAAGGAGTGACGGTGGTAATCCCCAAAGACTATCAGCCCAGCAATGTTTGGAAGGTTGCACCTGTGCGACTTACACAGCTCATGGATGCTGTTCGCACAGTAGCCGAGAAGCTAGTGCGGGCCTTTCCTGATTGCGATCGTCCAGCCCTCGTATTTGAGGGATTTGGGGTTGATTACCTACATGCAAAGTTATTCCCCATGCATGGCACAGCAGGGGAGTGGCGGCCGATCCACGGAGCGATTACAACCTGGTATGATGAATATCCAGGGTACATCTCCAGCCACGATGCAGCCCGCGCTGACGACATGCATTTAGCTACGGTGGCTGCACATATCGCACAAGCATAACGTTTACCTCTATGATTACCGTCTTTGGTCACAAAAACCCCGATACCGATACTATTTGTAGCGCGCTCATTGCTGCGTGGTGGCTTCGTGAGACGGGCACCGAATCGCAGGCAGTTCGGCTTGGTGAGTTGAATAAGGAAACTGCTTATGTGCTTGAAGTTGCGGGAATTACCAAGCCAGAGCTACTTACCGAGGTTGCTGAAGGTCAGGAGGTCTTCATTGTTGACACCAATAACCCAGGCGAACTCCCTGAAACAATTGGCAATGGTGTACTGCGAGGAATCGTTGATCACCATCTTCTTGCCGGTGGCCTTAAAACAGGTGTACCAATCCCCGTTCTTATTGAGCCCGTTGCCTGCACGGCAACCATCCTTATTGAGCGCGCACAGAGCAAGGGGGCGGTTATTCCACGTGAATACGCGCTGATGGCCCAGGCGGCGATTATCTCTGACACGCTGAACGGCACGAGTCCGACCACCACACCACGTGATATGGCCCTACTTGAGCAACTCCCAGCGTTCTCTGGCATGGCAACCGATGAGTTGGCAGATGCTATGTTTGCGGCAAAATCAGACCTCTCGGGCCTTAGTATTGCTGAAATAGTACGGGCTGACAGTAAGGAATACACCCTTAACGGTCATAGGGTGTTGGTGTGTGCTCATGAAACTACCAAGCCGGTAAATGCGCTGCGTATTCGTGAAGATATCGTTGCTGAGCTTGCTACCCAAAAAGAAACAGCGGACCTGACAGGTGCCTACTTCTTCATTGTAGATATTCTGAAGCAGGAAGCACACCTACTGGTCCCAAGCGAGCATGAAAGTGCAATCGCGATGCGTGCCTTTGATGTCATGCCTGACGCAGCGGGTGATTTTGTACTTCCCGGCATTGTTTCTCGCAAGAAGCAGATCATGCCACCACTTGAGGCTGCCTACGCGACTGTCTCGTAGTAAAAAGTCCCCACTCGATGGGGACTTTTTCTTAGGCCCCGGAGTAGCAGCCGGTTAGGACCTCAATAAGCGTTGTTTGTCCGGCCGTTACCTTTGCGAGGCCGTCCTCAAGGACAGTGCGGAAGCCTTGCTGGCGAAGCCCTGCAAGAATTTCCTGCTCGCTCTTTGCGCTCAAGATAAGTTGGCGTATGGCATCATTAATGAAGGCAATCTCATAGAGGGCAAGTCGGCCGTGATAGCCACTCCCACTACAAACTTCACATCCAACCCCGGCAAATTGTTGAGCAAGTGCTGTGCCAGTGATCTGTTGGTAGGCAGCAGCCTCTTCAGTGGTGGGGAGTCGCCAGGCACCACAATGCTCGCAGGTCTTTCGGATCAAGCGCTGACAGACAACACACTTCAGGGCAGCGGCGATAAAGAAGTTCTCAATCTCGAGATCTTTAAGGCGCGAAATTGCCGAAACCGCACTATTGGCATGAAGCGTAGTGAGAACCAGGTGGCCTGTGAGTGCTGATTCGATGCTGATCTTTGCTGTTTCTTGGTCACGCACCTCACCAACCAGCATGACATCGGGGTTTAGGCGAAGGCTTACACGGAGTCCGTTTGCAAAGCTTAATCCATGCTCAGCATTTACCTCCATCTGGTTTACGCCAGCAATAACGTACTCGATCGGGTCTTCAATAGAGATAAGGTTTGTCTTACCGTCATTGAGCAGTTGTAGACTACTGTAGAGCGTTGCCGTTTTTCCTGCTCCGGTTGGACCACAGACCATGATGAGCCCGTTCTTTGCGGTGATAATCTTCTCAAACTGTGAGACATAGGGCTCCTGGATGCCGAGGTCGCGCAGGCTACGCTCCATGCTGGTGCTGTCATGTAAACGCATGGCACAAAGCTCGCCACCAACAACTTGAGCAAGGGCTACACGCACCGTAACTGGCTTCGCATTGTAGTTAAAGCGGAACTTTCCTTCAGTGGTGGCGGCGCGCAGGTTGCCCGAGTCAGCCTGAGCCAAAACCTTCACGCGGGCGGTCATGGCATGGAACATGTCATTGGGTACCAGGATGCAGGTACGAAGCACGCCATCAAGGCGCACCCGAACGCGCGAAATTTCCTCACCTGGCTCAAGGAGAAGGTCTGAGACACTTGCTCCTGCACTGAATTCCAAGAGCATATCAACAACATCGGGGGCAGTCTGCACCGAGCTAAAGAGTTGGGTGATGCGCTGGAATAGTGCCTCCGGAAGGGGAGAGTCACTGGGGCGCACCTGCTCTGTTTGGGCAAGGGGATCCATGTCATTAGTGTACACCCTGCGTCTTCGACATACAAAAACGAACTCATTCAAAAAACCTCAGGCTAAATCTAAAAAGGCCCCCGGATCTGCATGTGTGCATCCGGGGGCCTCTGAGTGGCAATCGTTATTTCCGTGCCCAGACGATTTGCTGAACGATCGAAATAACGGGAATAAAGAAGAGGACCTTCTGCCAGAATGGCGCGGCTAAAAACTTTTCAGAAAGCCAGGTGAAGTAGGAGTAGAGAATTGGGGTGGTAATCAATGCAGTAATCCCAGAGCTGAGCAGTCCGAAGACAATAACAGTAGCTAGCGAACGGTAGAAATCACTGGTTACGATAAGAGGAATCAGTGAAAGACCAGTTGTCAGGCTCGTAAGGAGTACTGGGCGGAAGCGCATACCTGATGCATGGGCAATTGCCTTCTTGTAGTCCCATCCCTCAGCTACGCGAGTGTTTGCGGCGTCAATCAAGAAGATAACCACGTTCTCAACAATACCAATTAAGATAATCAGGCCAATAATCTCGAGGAAACCAAGCTGACCACCACCGATACCAGCGAGGGCTGGGAACATACCGATGAAGGTAAGTGGGATAGTGTACAGGATAGCAAGTGGCTTCAAGAATGATCCGAAGAAAATAACTAGTACGAGGTAGGTGAGGAAGATGGCAAGGAGGAGCGCGATACCAAGCTCAGAAAATGACTTGGCGAATGAGGCATCAATACCTTCGCTAAACTGCTCAACAGTAACCCTCGTACCGTTCACTTCAAGACCGTCTTTGTGGTACTCAACCACAGCGGCACTAATGCTACTTGCAAGTTGCTGGTCACTTGGTGATGAGATTGCAGCCTCAACGATGTGCTGAGTCTGACCATTGGTACGAGTAATGGTTGGAGCGGCAAAGCTCTCGGTGATATCGCCAAGATCATCGACACGCGCTACACCACCAAGACCACGTACGGAACTATCGGCAAGTGCGCTCTTTGAGGTGATACCTGCATCCTGTTGGTTGATGAAGACCGGCCACGTGGCACCATCGATCGTAATATCAAGAGCTGAGAAAGGACTGCTACTTGCAAGTCTGCCCCCGAGAGAAGCAAGGACGAGACCACTCGCAGGTGCGCCGCTAATCTGGTAGCCACGGGCAATTGCTTCACGATTAAGATCGATAACAATACTTCCACGCTCACGACCAGTAATGCTGTCGTTAATGCGGGTAATGCCCTTGGTGTTACCACAGTTCTCATCAATCGTAACTTCGAGTGATGCACCAGTTCCGCTTACACATACCTTATCAAGGGTGTTGCGGAGTGATTGTGCAGCCTGTGCCAACTCTGACGATGAGCCATCCTTGAGGGCAAAAGAAATCTGATACGCCGTACTTGGCGGTCCCGTGCTTTCACGATCAATAGAGAAGTCAATGACTTTAGTGCCAACGGTGTCCAGTAGAGCTGGGCGGAGCGCGTCGGCAAGCTCTTTGCCGTCAAGGCCGTCATCCTCAGGGATGGGGAGTACCACACTCGTCAGGCCGCCGCTAAACGGATACGAGCGGAACAGGCCTGATTCGTCACGAAGTGTTTGGTGAATGCGCTGCACTACTTCAGTACGGTCCGCACCACTAATCTTGTTGGCAAACTCACCGGAAATAATGGCGCTTCTTCCCGCACCGGCATCGCTAAACTGTACACTGGTAATCTTGCCGGTGCCAAAGTAGTAACCAGCAATACCAAATGAAAGTACAGCTGTGGCAAGGATGATCAGGAACTGAACACTGGGGTGTGTTTTGAGAATGCGGGTATTAAGGGTGATGAGCCACTTAGCAATTGGCCACAGATTTTCCTCTTCATCCTGTGAACTGCCCTTGGTGCGCTTAAAGAAGTAGCCAGCAATCCAGCTAAGAAACACGACAGGTACGATGTAGGAGCCAACAACCGCCGGAACAATTGTCAAAGGAATATTCCGGAAGATGTCACCAAGAATGCCGGAGATAAGGCCGAATGGGGCAAAAACAATGACGTTGGTAAGTGCGGCCATGAACAGACCAGCACCAACATCCTGAATAGCGGCAAGAATCGCCTCACGGCGTCCAAGACCACGGTCCATTGCACGTTGTACAGCTTCGAGGGCTACCAGGGTAGGGTCTACAACGAGTCCAATTGCAAGGACGAGTGAGAAGAGAACGAGGGTATTAAGTTGTACACCGACAAGACTGAGGTAGATAGAAGTAAAGCCAAGGCTTAACGGAATCGCAAGCGCAGCAATCAGGGCTGCACGCCAGGAAACAAAGACAAGCATTGAAAGGAAGACCAGCTGAATACCACCAAGCAGCCAACCGAGCTGGGCAATGCCCTCGGGAGCACCCTGCAGTTTGCCGCCAATGAGGCCACTGACTACTTCATCGGCCTGGCGCTGGTTCTCATCATTCTGTGAGAACTGCTCAATGATATGAATCTTCTCGTTAGTTTCAGGCACAAAACTTGTGGCATCAGTGAAAACCGTGCCCTCTTGATTCTTGATCACGTCATACACGTCTTCAAGGAATGCTTCAGCAGAAGCATCATCGGTGCGCTTAATTGCCAAGGTGAGGGCGG
>JAGVEG010000076.1 GCA_020058355.1 Candidatus Berkelbacteria bacterium | reverse complement strand
GGTAGGGTTACGGAATGGAGAACAGAAGAGTTGGAAAAAAGACTCGTTTGGGGCTGCGTACGGTGGCGCAATTCGTTGAAATAATTGTTAAAAAATACCGGACCAACAGGCGGCTGGGTGGATGCTACTAATGCGTGGGAACTTATTCGTAGCCTTATGGGTGGTCCTTCTCAGCGAGAGCTGGTACCAGATATTCGTGTAGCAATGACAGAGTTTCGAAGGGTGGGTGCAGTATTCGTGCATAAACGGCAAGCACAATACTTATGGATTGGGGAAGATGCTCCACGAGCGATCCTTTCTCCTGCACGGGCACTCCTTCTCTTTCGTATTACAAGGAGTATGTCCGGAGGTACTGTCGGGGTATGACTTCCTTGCTGAGAAGTACGGTCTTGCTGATGCCTCCTTCCTTGCAACGCCTATTAGTGACCCAGAATCATTGGGTGTGATTTTTTCCCGCCAGGATAAAGCCATTCATCTTCGAGAGGGAGTTGACCTATCAGGGGGCTACTGGCTTTACGAGCGTGGAAAGTTTCTTGAAGGCCGGCTTGTCACCCTTGAAGAACTGTACGCCCAGTTTCCTGAGGAGGACAAGGATTAGGGAGTTGTATTTTTTTTCTCAATAAGGCCCACCAAATACGGTGGGCCCTATTTTTTAGTATGAACCACTAGGTGGGGTGGCCGTCCAAACCTCTGAGAGATAGAAAGAAATGGTTCCCTAGGCCGCTGAATTTCTCGCAAAAGTTTGAATACAGTCCCTGTTGCCCAGCCAAGAAAAAACACCTACAATGGGTGTTTTTTTCTTTGGTATAGATATAATCTGTTTGTTTAGACAGGACTTAGTAGAGCTAAGAACAAGCGTCCTACGCCGTGGGATCCAGATCAAAGACAAAGCCCCAGCCATATTCTGCATAGACCTTCTGTGCTATTGCGCGCTCTTCTGGTTGGTATTTTTTCTTGAGACGGTCGATCAGGTAGAGCACAGCTTCCTTTGAGAGATTTGACCACTCATGCGTGCCTTGAGAAATAGCATCTACCGTTTCCGGAGTTGGCTTCCATCCAAACTTAGCTATTCGTCGACATCCTTCTAGGTAGATATAGACTTTAGCCTTCGGACTGCGGGGGTCTCCGGTCTCAAGATCATTCAGTCGAAGCGTACGAGACAGTGCATCGGTAAATCCGAATCCGGTTGTGTCGTGAAGCCTGCCATCTGAGGCGAGGTAGACAGAGTCGATGCTGCACACGTAATCTCGGAGTAGATGTTGCTCAATGGCCGTGATGGCCGGATTGGCGATCTGGGCATTCCAAATGCCAGTAGTATCCCATAGTGCTGAGTCGATACCCTCCTCACTCAATATCTCGGCAAGGTATTGCTGGGCTTTATCATAATGGACAGGGCCAACATAGGATAGGTCGATATCATTTGGAATAAGATTGAGGAGTAAGCTCCTGGTCCAACCGGAAGCAATCACCACTTGTTCTAATCCGTGCCCCTCTAATTTCTTCAGAACACGGGCGGCCTGAACTACCTCGGGGAGTGATTCAATGTCTTCTTTCTGCATAGTACTACGCTGTGGAACCCCTATAGAATTCACTAGCTTACAACCGTCATCACCTCACTCAGTGGGCGGCGTACCTTCTTCCGTGCACTCGCAACGTCATCTGCGTGGCGATGGCCCAGGGCTACAAACGTCGTCACATGGAGACCCTTTTCTGGAAGGCCAAGAATAGTGTCCACGGCTGCGGCATCGAAACCTTCCATAGGAGCGGCATCAATACCCATCAGGGCGGCGGCTTCAATAAGGGTGCCAAGAGCAATGTAATTTTGCTTGGCAAGCCATATCGTGTTTTCCGCATCTGACTTACTAGTAATCATGCTGGTTACCGAAGCTTCATATCCCGAAAGCTCTTCTCGGGTCTTGCCAGATGTCGCCATCATCGCAGCGAGGTGGTCCTCAAGCGCTTGTGTAGGGTTGGTCCGATGGGTAATCACTACAAGGTGTGAGGCTTCAGCGACTTTGGCTTGGCCGCCAGCAGCATCAAGGAGTTGCGCGCGTACTTCTGGGTTAGTAACCACAACAAAGTGCCATGGCTCAATGCCGAAGGAAGAAGGAGCGAGGCGAGCAATATCTATCAGGCTTGTAACGTCCTCGTCGCGTAGTTTCTTGCTGGTATCAAACTTCTGAACGGCGACGCGCCAGTTCATGGCATCAGTAATAGTGGTTGCTTGCATACGGGGTAGTCTTAGGGATCGGCGAGCTGTACACCCTGATACTATCAGGTAGAAGCAAGTTGTGGGGTTTTATCTGTGATGTTCAACCAAGAACGCAACCACCTCGCGAATCAGCTCAACTGGAAGTGACTCCTTATTCTTGAATTGTAGGGTGCCGGGGCCGGTGCGGTGGGGAGCAAGTTTGGGAATGGCATCAATCATGGCGTCTGAAGCGGGGAAGATACTTACATGTTGCTTGAAGGCGGCATAATACACGACACCGTGCTTATTGATGACAAAGGTCGGCATGGCGTACTTGATCGCCTCGGTTGCTTCGGGTAGTTGCTCGCGGATCAGTGAGCGGATTTGGGTAAGGCGCTCGTGGGTTTCGTCCGAGGTTGCGGCGATATAGCTCTCGACGGTAGTGGGAGGAGTAATGTCCATGGCTCTAGTCTACGAGCTTTTCTCAATGACTTCAAAGGTAAGGCTAAGCTCGTTGGCGAGGCGACGCATGTGAGGAACATCGGGAGGGGTAATAAAGGAAACAACGCGACCTTCTTTACCAGCACGACCAGTGCGTCCTGCGCGGTGAGTGTAGGTATGGGCGTCATGGGGGAGGTCGTAGTTCACTACCAGTGCTACGGAAGGAATATCAATACCGCGTCCCGCTACGTCGGTGGCAAGAAGTACCTGAAGCTGATGCTTACGAAATCCCGTAATGATCTCGGTGCGGGCAGCGCGGGTGCGGTCGCCATGCAATGCTCCAAACGAAAGGCTGGTAGTCAGGAGTTCTTGGTCAAGGCGTTGTGCCGCACGCTTGGTTGCGGTAAAGACAATAACGGGACCTGTGGTTTCATGGATGAGCTTGGTAAGCAGCGCTACCCGGCGGGTTGGGCCAATGAGGCAGGCTTGGTGGGTGATGAGGCTCGTCTCGGCTTGCTCGGGGATGAGATTTATGTCCGTTGGATCGGGGGCATAGCGGAGAATAAGTCGACTAAGTGCTGCGGGCATCGTGGCTGAAAACATCATGGTTTGACGCTCGCGTGACGTGCGGTCAAGGATGCGCTCAATTTGTGGGGCGAAGCCAGAATTCAAGAGGTGATCTGCTTCATCCAGGACGCTAATTTTGACTGATGCAATCGCAAAACTGCGGGCAATCATATGCTCGGTCAACCGACCGGGGGTAGCAATGATAATTCGCGGCTTTGTTTTGAGCGAGTCAATTTGGCGTTCAAGGGGTACGCCACTAATCAGCACTGAGGGGTTCATATGAGGAATGCCGCGGGTGAGCTTGGTAATAGCACGGTCAAGCTGAGTGGCAAGCTCACGGGTGGGGACGACGATAATGGCGATGCCATCAGTTTTCTGGAGGCGTTCAATGATCGGAATCGCAAAGGCATAGGTCTTACCGGTACCGGTGTGAGCAGTCGCAACAATGTTATTCCCTTCAAGCGCGGGAGTCAGCACGGCCTGCTGAACGGCCGTTGGTACGACAAAATTGGCCTTCGCGAGGTTGGCCTGAAGCTGTGCGGAAAGAGGGAGTTCGGCGAATGTCATCTGGTGAGCACTATAGCCTGATCCTACCCGAAAGACTAGTCGATTATTTTCGCGTAGGTTGGTGGCATGAAGCCGTATCCTACTCTTACCCCGCGTGTAACTAATCCACGCCCAATTGATGATGCTTTGACCATAGG
>JAGVEG010000035.1 GCA_020058355.1 Candidatus Berkelbacteria bacterium | reverse complement strand
TGCAACGCAGGCCTGCCTTCACGCGATCGAGCTCTGGGAAGACGTGCAGTTAGTAGTAGTTGATGAACAGCATCGTTTTGGAGTGGCGCAGCGAGAGTTGATCTTGGCTCCCCGCAGTGGTGGGTGGGCGCCTCACTACCTAAGTATGACGGCTACCCCGATCCCGCGGACGCTTGCTCGCACGCTCTATGCAGATCTTGCAGTCAGTAGTATTTATGAGCGGCCATCCGGTCATGCTGGGGTGACTACGCGGGTAAGTAGCACGACAACGCGTGAGATTGTGCAGCTGGTGAAAGACGCGCTTGATCGTGGTGAGTGTGTCTTTTTGGTCAGTCCCCAGATTGGGAATTCTGACGAAGCGATTGAAGATTGTGAAGAGCTTGTGAAGGAATCAGTGCAGCAGCGTTGGAAGTGGTGGGCGGCTCACTTAGGTGAGGAGCGCATGGTGATGGTGCATGGCAAGGTTGCAGCAAAAGAGCGTACTGCTCGGCTTGAGCGTGCCAGGTCCGAAGGGGGCATTGCCGTGGTGGCGACCACGGTGATTGAGGTTGGTATCAACATCCCCCACGCAACAGTGATGGTGGTGGAGGGGGCGCATCGTTTTGGGTTAGCGCAGTTGCACCAGTTGCGCGGGCGTGTTGGTCGTAGTGAGTTGCCGGGCACCTGCGTATTGGTGGCACCCGGGGGAGACACAGTTGAGCGGCTCGCCGTGTTGGCACGAGAATCAAGTGGGTTTGCAGTGGCCGAGGCGGACCTGACATTCCGGGGACCGGGCAGTGTGAAGGGCTACGAACAGGCTGGCCTTCCTGATTTTCACTTTGCCAATCTTTCTGATGTTGATGAGCTTCAATTTGTGCGATCGGTTGCTGAAAAGTACCGCGCGGATGAGCGGCTGCAGTTTGCGGGTGATGGGGTGCTGGAAAGCGGGTTTGTGGACTAGCTCGTTCATGAAGGGAATACTCCCTACGATGGGAATACTTCCCAGTAATCCCATATGCCATGCAAGTACTTTTTTCTGTCAAAACGTGGTGGTATGAGACAGTAACCACTCTCGCCGAACACTATTATAAAGTCTTACATTATATTTCAGTTGTGAGGAAATATAATGGTGTAATTTTTTGTTTCGTTTTGTGTGGTGTGCTTGGTGGTGGGTATTATTTGCGAGGAGCCATACTCTCCCCTCTTCGGGCCTACGTCCAGGAGGCTGCGCAGCATGAAGCCACGCGTGCTCTTGCTGAGAATGAGCAAAGCACCAATGAACAGCGCGAGGAGACACAGGCCTTGGCTGCTCGCGTGCAGACAATTGAGCAGCATCAGCAAGAACTCCACGATTCATTTCTTGCAGCAACGGAAGCAAACGCTCGGGTTGCGGATGCGCTTTTGGTGAGTCCTACAGCTACGCCAAATACTAAGGCTCCAGGAAGTGCACTTCTTTCATTGCGTACTGCAACCACTCAACAACTCGAGGAGCTCCCAGGTATTGGGAGTAAAATAGCTGCTGATATTGTGGCCTACCGTACCCAGCACGGACCATTTACCAAGGTGGAAGATCTTGGTGAGGTAAAAGGTATTGGAGACGCGCTACTAAAAAAGATTGCACCCCTTGTCCAGCCGTAAGATACACGCTACTCTAACCAGGTGCCGGGATGGTGGAATGGTAGACACGCTAGCCTTAGGAGCTAGTGCCGCAAGGCGTGGAGGTTCGAGTCCTCTTCCCGGTACCACCAAAAAGCCACTCTTTGAGTGGTTTTTTGTTTAACTACGTATTACCTCTATTGATTAAGCCCGAAAAATCGATAGACTTCAGACATCACCCATAGAAAGGTGGCTTAGGAGAAAATGGAAAAAGTTACTGTCCCTGATGAGATGGATATGTTTATACGGGTATGCTGGATTGCATCCTATGTATGCTTTGTAATTGGTACACTATTCATATTCACGAAGTTCGCACTAAAGTTGGTTTTGAGTTCGGATGAACTGCTATGCTTAACAATAGTCTTGATGCTCGGGCTAGCATTATCGGTATTTTCGCTCTTCGGAATGTGGATGCGCAATGATTATAGGAAGTCTGCTCGAAAATAGAGATCTCTACCCGGATACTGCCTGTCAGTATCCGGTAACTTTTATACTTACCTAGAAGATGTTACAGGTGGAAAGCTGTGGAAACAACCTATGAATTTAGTACTCCATGGCAGTACTCCACCGTCCACTCAAGCTGGCTCGGCAGATCGCGCCCTTCGATTGTGTGCATTGCCCTGCAATCAGCATTGAGTCGCTCGTTGGTTGTGCGTAGCTGATCTGTGACGTCCACCTGCTTGTTGAAAACAGTGTAGCCTTCCGCAATAAGACGTTTGATAAAAAGGCTACGTACACGGGAGACGAGCATTGATTCGTAGGTACCATATACAAGGGTGTTTGTCTCTTCTTTGGTAAGAACGTCAGCGTAAGCCTCTTCAATCAATATGATGAGTCCATTAATATCTGGTAGGATGCCCTGCTTGATCTGATTCTCAAATGTGACAAGTTGATCGAGGAGTTCAGGCTGTGGCTGTAGCACTCGTGAGCACGAGGTGGTCGGTAACTGTATGATCTCACCCTGTTTATTCTCGGCATTGCTCATTTTATTTGTATCGAGCTCAGCCTGTACTTCATGACACCTGTTCTTGGGGTAGATGCCAAGCTGTTTCAATCCGCCAATGTATTTGAGTGAGTCTCGTGAGATGGTTTTGGTTTCTTCGTTGATACGGATTGATGTGAGGGTGCCGAATCCGGTTTCAAGCGAATCAGGAATCTCTAGTACAACTACGGCGCCAATGCCGTCAGAAGTATTGGCTGATTTACTGTACTGCTCATGCCTTTGCTGATCAGTTGCCCAGCTTAGTGCGTGCTTTATGTTTGCAGAGACAGTTGCCCTTCCTGTCTCAACGAGAAGACCGGTCGTGGTTATCTGGTCAGTATTCTGGGAGGAGCTGGTGCCATGAAGAACAAGCCGTTGGTTGGCGGCTTGGTCTACTAGTTCAAAGCCACGTTCCCTGAAGGGTAACTCCGCCATATTTGTGACCTATGACTTCTTTCGCAGTGGGAGTGAGAAAAACACGATCAGTGCACCAAGGAGTGCAGTACCGGCACCGGCCAAAAGTGGAAGAGCTGCAACGGTTGCGGCTGGGATGAGTGCGCAAACTACGGCAGCAACAAGACAGCTGAGGGCGATGCTGACGCTCACGATGATAACAGGGATGAGGGCAACGCTGACGATGGTGGCGTGAATCAGTGATCGGATTGAAGTGATCTGGGCGGTGAGTTCTTGCTGGGCACGCTCAGAAGACTCCTTGATGAGTGTTTCAAGTTTGCCGATACTTCCCTCGAGCATTTGAGCAAGCTGAGGAATGGCATTAAAAAGAAAGGCGAATGGTGATTGAGGAGGAGTACTCATGGAGGGAATTATCAGGTAGAAAGAGTATATGAAACAGCTTGATTCTAGCAGGAAGTTACTCGTGGCGGTAATTGGTCCTACCGGGAGTGGGAAAACAGCGCTTGCCGCTAAGCTGGCAGGTGAGTTTGGGGGTGAATTAATTTCTTCAGATGCGAAGCAAGTCTATAAGCACATGGACATTGGCACGGCCAAAGAAAAAGACCTGCCGGTGCCTCAGCATCTGATTGATCTGGTTGAGCCGGGAACCAAGGTAACGGTGGGGTGGTATCAGCCGCTGGCCTATGCGCAAATTGACGACTGTTTGGCGCGTGGCGTGCTCCCGATTTTGGTTGGGGGATCCATGCTCTATGCGGAGAGTGTGATGAATGGGTATGATTTTGTGACGAAGTCGCAATCCCCTCGGTATGAGGTGCTGAAGATTGGTATTGCGCGGGAGAAGGATGAGATGCGTAATCGTCTAACCGAGCGCACTGAGCGATGGTTTGCGAGTGGGCTTCTTGATGAGATCCGGGGGTTGTTGGCGAGCGGTGTCTCCCCTGAGTGGCTGGATAGTTGCGGGCTTGAGTATCGATATGGGACGCAGTTTGTGCGAGGCGAGATCAATTATGAAGAAATGATTGAGCTTACGGATGCCTCGTTACGGGCCTATGTAAAGCGGCAGTATACCTGGTGGCGGCGTCATGACAACATCCATTGGGTGGGTTCTGATGAGGAGGCGGAGATGCTGGTGAAGCAATTTCTTGGTGCGTAGCGGCGAAATCCGTGATAGGATACTCACGTATGAGTACCCCTTCACCTGAAAAACCAGCGCGGGTAACCACCTCAGACTTGCGTCAGCCTGTTGCGAGGTTTGTGAAACGTACCAGTGATGCGGCAAAGCAGATTAGTACTTCTGCCGCCGCTCCCATTAAAGCAACCGCAGGCAAATTGGCCGCCTTTAAGCGTGAGGTTGCTGAAGATGCCAGTGAGGCCGGAGGTCTCCGTGCACCGCTCGTTGAGTTTAAGGATGTCCACGTACGGTTCCGCAACCAAGAAGTGCTGAAGGGAGTTGATCTTACTCTGTATCGAGGTGAGTTCCTTTCACTGGTTGGTCCTAGTGGCGCCGGTAAATCAACCTTGATTCGCGCCCTGACGCTTGAGCACCAGCCAGAGTCCGGCTCCATTATTGTTGCTGGCCGTGATATTACACGGCTGCGTGATTGGGAGATGCCCTATTATCGTCGCAAGATCGGTATTGTGTTTCAGGATTTTAAGCTACTACCCAACAAGACCGTTTGGGAGAATGTTGCTTTTGCTCTTGAAGTGGCAGATGTGCCAACGCGCGATGTGCGCCGTCGGGTTGGGGTGATGCTTGAGACGGTAGGAATGTCCCATCGTAAAGAGAATTTTCCTCACCAGCTTTCTGGTGGTGAGCAGCAGCGTGTTGCGATTGCGCGAGCGCTGGTGCATGACCCAAAGATTCTGGTAGCAGACGAGCCTACGGGAAATCTTGATCCGGTAAATACCTGGGAAATTATCGAGCTGCTTCACACGATTAACAAGACAGGAACCATGGTGATCCTGGCTACCCATGACCGTGAAGTAGTGAACGCCCTGAAGCGCCGCGTGGTCACCCTGCGTGACGGCGAGATTGTTTCAGACCAGGAGAAAGGAACCTACGTCGTATGATTTCACTGTATCGCATTATTATTTACGGACTGCAGGGAATTAAGCGCAACCTTTGGGTGTCCACTGTTACGGTTTTCGCGCTGATGGTAACGCTTGGCGCCCTCACCGCTACTACGGTAAGCGACGCCGCATTGCAATCACGCCTAAAGGATCTACGCGAGCGTCTTTCCTACGTTATTTTCTTGAATGATTCAGCCAGTGAGGCAGAGATTGAAATTATGCGCACCCAGATTGCTCAGCAGCCAGGCGTTGCGACAGTCGGCTATGTCACCAAGCAGGAAGCGTTTGAAAAATTCCGTAAGGATATCGGCAGTAAAAGTGACATTCTGAAGGAGTTTACCCCAGATAATAATCCCTTCCCGCGCGAGCTGGCGGTGCGATTTTCGGATCTTGATTCAGTGGATACCTTTAACGGATTTGTCCTTGAGAAGTTTGACCCGCTCATTTTTGATACCAGCTATACCAAAAATCAGGATGCGATTGGTTCACTGCTCAGCTGGAGTCGGACGGTGCGCTTTGCTGGGTGGGTGGTGATTGCGTTCTTTAGCCTCTATGCGGTAAGTACCCTGTTTAATACGGTGCGCCTTGCGATTTTTGCCCGTCGGGAAGAGGTGGACATTATGCGACTCGTAGGGGCTACTCGTAGTTTCATCCGGGGACCATTCCTGGTTGAGGGAGTGATACTTGGTCTGATTGGCGCACTCCTCACCGTGCTCTTCACCTATATTATTCTCTATCAGTTGCCAGGTCTTTTGAACCAAAATGGCAGTGTTGATAGTGCACAGCAGAGTCAGTTTAGCTACCAGATGACGCGTGTAGTGAGTTATTTGCGGGATGGTAGTGGGGCACTGGCAAGTTTTGGGCAGATTGTGATGCTGCAAATTGGTATGGGGCTGGTACTTTCAGTAGCTACGAGCGCCGCTGCCATTAAACGCTATCTTCGTCATGGGTAAGCAGCTGCAGGTACTCGTTCGGTGCGGTGTGATTCTTGGTTTAGCGATGATGCCGCAGTTTGCGAGTGCAGCCAAAGCGACGCCAACGCCAACCCTGCAACAGATTCAGGCGCAACAAAAGGCTGCAAAGGCAAAAGAAGAAGCCGCTCTCAAGGAACAGCAGCGTCAGGCAAAGCTGAAGGCGGAGGCTGAGCGCCGCTCAGAAGAAGCTGAAGAGCAGATTGTTGATATCGAAGCAGCGCTGCAGCAAAACCTTGCGAAGCAATCAGAAACTCGCAAGAAGATTGAAGAGCAGAACCAGACAGTTGCCAAGCTTGATTCAGATCTTTCCCTCAAGGAGCGTCAGCGTGATGCCTTGCTTCGTGAATTATATATTCAGGTACAAACCAATCCTGAAGAGCTTCGCGTATTTTCCGGGAGTGATTTTAGCCAGCAGGAGCGTACGCAGGTACAGCTTGATCAGTTATGGCGGGCTGCTGATCAGATCATGTTGGTAACCAGGCAGCAGCGGTCGGCAGTTGAGGTGGTGCGTTCTGGTTTGGAGAAGCAGCAAGATAGCTTAATCAATTTCCAGAAGCAGCGGGAGGTACAAGCGCAATCGCTTGAAACCCTAAGTAAGGTGCAGGAAGACTTGGCAAGGAATGCTGAGAAGACCATTGCGAAGCTTGATAAAGATGTGGAGGCGGCGCGAAAGCAGCAGGCAGATCTGGAAGCAAAGGCAAATGCAGCGCTCGCCGCTATTGTAAGCAAGCGTAATCAGCAGCGTTCGGTGGGTTCAATCCCCTCACAGGAGCGCGGCGCTTCGGTAAAGCGGGGTGACCTGGTTGGTATACAGGGTTCGACTGGTTTTTCAACCGGCGACCATGTGCATTACCGCGTTACGAAGAATGGCTCAACGGTGAACCCGATGCCATATATCGATGCAGGGGTACTCGGTAAGGCAATGAATAGCTACAAGATTACGCAGGGGTATGGCCGGACGTCATTCTCGTATGTGTACGCGACCAATTTTCATGATGGCGTAGACTTTTCAGGACCAAAAGGGTCGGGTGTCTATTCACCCTGTGATGGTGATGTCCTGATGAAGACCAATTACGGTTCGTATGGTCTGGCCTGGGCGGTTGAGTGTGAGGTTGATTTCCAGGGAGAAACACAAGTAATTCAGGTACTCTATGGCCACCTCTCTTCATAAGCTACACATGAGCAGGTTGATTGGTCCGACTCTGCGGGTTCTGCTTTGTGTGGTATTGTTTGCATCGGGGACAACGTACGGGGTATTCCTCACGCGCTTTATGGATCAGAGGGCGCTTGATGGTCGGCCTGACCTGAAGGTTTTCTGGCAGGCATGGGACACTATGAAGGAAAAGGCGTTTGTAGAGATTTCTGATGACGCCCAGCTAGAGGGTGCATTGAGCGGCCTGGCAGCCAGTGCCAAGAATCCGTATACCGTCTATCTACCGAAGGATGAGTCGCAGAAACTGACAGAGATGATTAGTGGGGCGTTTAGCGGGGTGGGCGTAGAGCTTTCACCCACCGCCGATAATGTAATGAAGTTATTTCCACTTGAAGGAGCACCAGCTTCTCGTGTGGGAATACTGCCTGGCGATATCTTGGTGGCGATTGATGGTGAGAATTTGGTACAGCCACTGAGTAGCGAGGTGGTTTCTCGGAAGATTCGCGGTCCGGAGGGAACAACGGTTCGTCTGACAATTCAGCATGAGGGAAAGCAGAGCGAGGTTGCGATTGTGCGTGAGCGCATTCAGGTGCCAAGCATAGAGGTGGCTGATCTTACTGATGGTATTACCTATCTACGTATTAAGAACTTTGACACAAGCACGTCGCTCTCAGTACGCAAGGCACTGGCTGACCGCCTGACTACAACGGGTATTGTGCTTGATCTTCGCAATAATCCCGGTGGAGTTATTTCCGGCGCAACCGAGGTTGCGGGGTATTTTCTCCCGACTAAGCCCGAGGGTGATGAGATTCTCAGTAAGCGCGTGGTAGTGCGCGAGCAGCAACGCTTGGTTCCTGAGATTCAAGAAATCGCCGAGACTGAGGCGGTGGTACCTGGGGTGCCGATCGTGATCTTGGTGAACGAAAACTCAGCATCGGCTTCAGAAATCTTGGCGGGAGCACTTCGTGATTATGGCCGTGGTAAGATTGTGGGCACAAAGACATTTGGTAAGGGTTCATTTCAGCAGGTGTTTAACCTGCAT
>JAGVEG010000108.1 GCA_020058355.1 Candidatus Berkelbacteria bacterium | reverse complement strand
CTGGCAGCACCTGCAAAAACAGCTCGGTGCCAAAAGCATTATTGCCAAACCCCAGAGTGACGGCTGCTCCACGGGAGTTGTCCATCTCTACTCAGCAGAAGACCTTGGGAACTACCTCGAGCTTATCCGCACAAAGCAACAACAAATTCCTCCCCACACCTTCAGGAATCAGCCAAATCCTATTACTTTCCCTCTTATGGACACCGTGCTCTGCGAGCGCTTTGTGCGCAGCGACCATGTCCAGATTAAGAAAGGCACCCTCAAGCACCGCGTGCAAAGCGGCTGGGTTGAGCTCACCATCGGCGTCTTGGAAACCAATCGCGGCATGCACGCCTTGAATCCAAGTATTACCGTAGCCAAGCATGACGTGCTCTCTGTTGAAGAAAAGTTTATGGGTGGCACCGGGGTCAACATCACCCCGCCAAGCATCATGACACCGGATATTATCACCCAGATCCGCCAACAAGTTGCGAAACTTGCCATAGCACTTTGCATTGGTGGCTATGCCCGCATTGATTTCTTTGCCCACTGCACAACCGGAGAAATCCAGATTATTGAGGTAAACACCCTCCCCGCACTCACCCCCTCAACGGTGCTCTTCCACCAAGCCCTTGCCGAAGAAACACCAATTACGCCACGGGTGCTGCTTGAGCGGATTGCACCCACTCTATGAAAAGAGCCCTCAAGAAACGAGGGCTCAATCTTAGAGAAGGAGCATCAGGCTAATTATCTACGATGCCGACGACGAAGCCATACCTGACTGCCTCTTTCGCGGAAAGCCTCGTAGCAGATCGTGTAAGCTTCTTTAGTTTCCTCATCGTCATATTACCCTCGCGAGCAAGCGCATTTTGCTGCTCATGCTTCATCTTCCTTAAGTGGTCTACCGTGCTATCCGTCTCAGCGCCAAGACGCTCAAGCTCGGAAACACCCAGTCGGCCTCCATTACCGTAGGCACCGTGAGTCGACTGGTGCATGAGGAACCACGCATTAGGCGTTGCATAGCGACGTGCATGTGGCACAGCAGGAAGTAGACAGTTACCTGCCGAGTAGAGATCCCCGATACAAATAAGGTAAACATCATAATGGACAGCAAGTAAGTGAATGTAGCTCGCTATTGCCCATGCAGTTGTCATTGATCCGCCGGTCGTACTCACCATAATCATTAGTGGTGAACGATGCTCGGGCAAGGTTTTCAACAGCTCGCCCGATCGCTTTGCAACATCTGCTAATGTTTTCTCTTCCATACCTCCGAGAATCTCGAGGAAGTGCCCCTTTGTAATTGCCTGAGCAATTTCTGACCAGGTCAGCTTATTTTCACGCTTACGTTTTGACATGTCACCCCACCTCCAATGGGATGTATTCTATTTACCATGAATACACCATTAGATCAATTATCTAAATCTTGAATTGGGAGATTATGTAACCAGCCGTGGCTTCTGCACATACCAGAGGACCATCCCACAGAGCGAATGTCGCCAGAAATGGGGAAGGGTCTTAATGGGCAACTCTTACAGAGTAATCCCGTGTACAGAAAATCGGTGTGTATAGATACTAAAATCGTTATCACGGGTAAGGAGCTCTGCCTGGTGTTCAATCACGAGGGCGGCAATCCACAGGTCATTTTGACCAATACTTCTTCCTTGTTTCTTTGCCTCAAGAGCAAGTTGTGCGTACACCACCGCAGTGTGTTCAGTGCAGTCAGCTACCAATACATAAGGCTTCTTAGTAAAGGTACTAAGGAGTCCTTCATTTCTTTCGTAACTACTTCCATAGAGAAATCCTGTACGTAGCTCAGCAAGAACGGGTACTGGGATAATAATCTCACTCGCTCGTACTGCGTGCTGTGATAGCTCAGCATCTCCTCGAAGGAGTCCGCTATACGCACTGGTATCAAGAAGTAAACGCATTAGAGTGCGTCAAGAAATTGAGCACCGGTCTGGTCATCACTCTTCTCAAGCTCGTTGAGCGCGGCGTTCGTTTGCTCATCAAGGCCTGCGCCAATAAGCCAATCAAGGTTAATACCACCAGCAGGAGCTGAGTCACTCCCCTGTAAAAGCCCCACGAGATAGCTATTAAAGCTTTGGTTACTCTGGCGCGCCTTATAGCGCAAACGAGCATCTACCTCCTTGCTGATCCCGCGAATAGTGTACTGCACTGTTTCCATGGAGCTATTATATACTATGTATAGTATATATGCAATATATACATATGGAATAGTATCTCAGAACTTACTAACTATGGAACCCAGTGAGAAAAGTCCGAGACCTTTTGGGTTTAGTCGAGGACTTTTTGAAATGGGTTCCTCGTATGTCATACTAACTCCATGACCACCTGGACCGACGGCACCGCCGACGCAGAAGTACACCACCTCTTGGCTCAACGAGTTAGCTGGGTGGTGCTTGCGTGCACACCACTCGCACTAGTGGGTATTGCACTGATCGGCCAGCTCACCCCCACAACCTGGGTAAGCGCGGCATGCCTTGCTATTGCCTGCATTGCCACACTCAGCATGCATCGCGAAATCAGCACTCACCCCGTAAAGATTACAAAAACCACCTTAAAGGTGGCTTTGCAGGAGATTCCGCTTGAAGAGATTGCTGGGTACTGGCTCCAGAAAACACCCCACTACACCGTGGTTCACTTTGAGTTTACCAAACCAACCATGCTCCCCCTCTCACTCAGCAACCCCGAGACTTCCTTGCGAAAGATTCGGGAGTCACTGGGCATGCTTCCTGAGCTTGAGCCCCGCGAGTCCCATTGGATCGATCGCATTTCCTGGCAACTTATCCCCAGCCATCGCCGCACACGCTAACTACTTACTGAAGGCGACGCGCTCCTGGCGGAGAAAGAAACGAAAAGCACCGATACAAGCCACGTTAGTTATGAATCCAGCGATGACCCAAAGATCAACGATGTGTCGTATTAGTCCGCCTAAATTCGCCTCAAATGACAGATTCGGATCAACATTAGGATAACTTGCCGCCAGCACAACCATTCTGAGTGTATTGAAGACCATCAATCCCATAAGCATGAGGAGAAATGTCTTATGTCCAGCACCCTGTTTCACAGATTCTTCTCGCTCATCTTCAGCCTTATAGATGTAGCCAACCGAGATTAACTCGAGTATTTCGGTGAGAGTCGCATGCGGATTCTTTCTTTTGTAACTAAGAATAAGTACGGACACCATGGCCGTAACAATAGCCACTATCCGTACCCCATCTGATAGTCGTTCAGATGATGTGTACTTTTCTACAATAAGCGCAAGCACAACCGCAGGAATGGAGGCAAATAAGTAGAGTCGTAGGTACTCTTTCATGTTTACTACGTTTGCCGGAATGAGAGACTTCATAATAGAAAGTTATGCTAGTGTTGCTGGCGACCACGTAGGGTCAGTGATCTGGAATATCTCTTCAATCGAAAGGTTGAACAGCTGTGAGAATCTTGTTGCTAGTGCGAGCGAGGGTAGATACGTACCTGCCTCAAGATAAATGATGGTGGTGCGCGTAATACCAACATGCTCAGCAAGCTGTTCTTGAGTTAAACCGTACTGCTGGCGTAGCTCACGGAGCTTTGTGTGCACCTGTACATGTGGCGGAGGCATAGGCGTTTGTGATGGGTATGTTGTAGTTGTACAACATTTGTTGTACTTCTGCAACATTTACCTCAAAAGTCTCGACGAGGGTCGTTCTCTGTGGTATGGTTTCCTTCGTAGGAGAGGTGGCTGAGTGGTCGAAAGCGACTCACTGCTAACGAGTTGAACCTTAAACCGGTTCCCAGGGTTCGAATCCCTGCCTCTCCGCCAGATTTTTTATTTTGTATGTATGCGCTCGTATTCGCGCCTGCGACGCTCATCGATCGCTTAAAATGTACGCCTGCGTACATTTTAAGCGCTCGTAAGAGCATTAGCTCGTTCGAGCTTAACAAGTTTGCGCTCGTAAGAGCATTAGCTCGTTCGAGCTTAACAAGTTTGCGCTCGTAGCTCAGCGGATAGAGCGTTTGGTTGCGGTCCAAAAGGTCGCAGGTTCGATTCCTGCCGAGCGCGCCAGAAAAGACACCTTTTTCACGGAAGGTGTCTTTTTGTTACCACAGCACACCCCATTCACCCATCCACACAACTAATTTAATGGTTCCAAGATAGGAAGTGTGATTTAATTTCACCTATGACCGCCCCCACTCATATCGCCCACATCAAGTCACTCCTTCACCATGCCTTTGGAGAGAGTAAGGAGAAAGCGGGAGGTGCCGCTTTTCGTGAAATACACAGCATCCATGTTGCGACAATTGTCGAGGAGCTACTTAGCACGATGTCTGAAGTCTCTACGGAAGAACATGAGGAAGTAGTCTATGCGGCCCTTCTTCATGATTACGCAAAGCGTCACCGAATTGGTGAAGACGGCTATCTGAGAGGAAGTCATGCTGAGGAGGAACTTTTTGGCTTTAGCTCGCATGAGATATTGAGTGCTCATGAGGCTCAGCAGATCCTTACACCACTCATTGGCGAGCTTCGTGCACATCGTGTAGCAGAGATAATTACTTCACATAGCGATCCAAAAACAACTACAGCAGAGGTTCTTCATGACGCCGATGAACTTGCCGAAATGGGTCTTATGAACTTCTGGAAGATGGCAACGTATTCAGCAATTAAAGATCGCTCGCTTCCTGCAACGATACTGTATTGGTTTGAAGAAGACCGTCAGCGACATCTTCTAAAATCCGAGGCACTCTTTCTGGATGCAAGCAAGAACTATGCTACCGCGAGTATCGAGATGCTAGATATGGTTTTCAAGCAGATTAGCCGAGAGATCGGCCTTACAAATGAGAATGCCGATATAAATTTACCTAGATCTTAGGTACCCGACATTTGTTATGGCGCAAACGCAAGCGTTACCCCCCGAGAAACCTTAATGCCACCCTCTTGTAGGAGCTGGGCGCACGTGGCAAGTGTGGTTCCCGTGGTTATTACATCATCAACCAGTACATATTCCGGGGCAGCGTGTGGGATGGGCAACCCCCTGCGGATACTGAGATTTGCAGCGAGGCGCTCGTTCCGTGCCTTTCCTCGTTGCTGCGAGCTACCAACCCGGATTAAAGCATGTCGTGCAACAAAGCCGTTGCACTGCCCTGCCAGCTCCATTGCCAGAACTTCTGACTGATTGTACCCGCGCGCTACCAGCCTCTTGCGGGCGATGGGTACAGGAATAAAACAGGTACCTGGTTTCAGTGAGTAGCCACACCGAGCAACTAACTCAGCAGCGGCACGTGGTAACCCCTGCTCTTTGAGAGCATGTACCACTTGCTGAATCAGTGGATAATCGTAGGAATACCCGCTTTCAACCACTCCCCAGTCCACCGTGAGCACTCGTAGTTCTTGAGCGCATCCTTGCATGCATCGCTCGCAGAGTGCCGTCCCAATCTCTCCACACCCAATGCAGATGTGTGGATAGAGACAATCAAGAAGTTGATTGAAACGTGTCTTTAACGAGGAGGACGAACGGTTTCCCACCATGTTTCCGGACGGAATTCATAGAGCCATGAGTGCAGCCACAGGTGATTTACATAGCTGGGCTTTGAGATATACGCCCCCGTGGCCCACGGCAAAAAGTAGAAACCACACCACAGGTACACCGCACACAGCGCAATAACCACGCCACGCTGAACAGTCGCAAGGCGTGCCAACCAGTATGCGGTGAGACACAATGCGAAAAGATGTGCTGCAAGGTAGTGATAATGGAAAACAACCCGACTTACATCAACCCAAGGCACATACGCGGAAAGATACCCTGCAATAAGTACGGTAGGCACGTCAGTAAGAAAGCCTTTACTGCGTAGCATCCGCTCTGACTTATCTTTTATCAGACCACGCAACGTACGAAGACCTACCACTACCCGTTCAATGAGTGTTCCTAGAACCACCAGGGTTGCGCTCCAGTAAAGGAGTGGATTACTAAGCGTAGTCATTACCGAAACACCACGAGCATCTTCAGCATAGTGCATCAAGAGTGGGCGTAGCTGCAGTGGCCAGCTCCACCACGGTGACCCCCACGGATGGGAATCAGTAAGAAACTTATGGTAACCATACGCCCCCGGGTGCCAATCCCAGGCATCCTGAATAGGATTTTCGGTCCCGGTAATGAGTCGTGCAGCAAGCAAAATGATAGCGTAGACAGTAAAACCCATCCCGAGACCAAAAAGACCGTCCACAAATAGTTTGCGACGCCATAAAATAAGCATCAGCGGCACAATAATCGCTAAGGCAATCCACTTAATGGCCACCGCCATACCGAGTACTGTGAAGACCCAGAGAATATGAGCTGGTCGCTTTGCGGTAAGCGCAAGAAGTACTGCACCTAATGAAAAGGCCATCAGCGCGCCATCCATGAGCCCGGTTCTACTGTAGACAATCAGCATTCCATCAAGCGCAAAGAAGCTGGCCGTAATGTAGGCGACTAGCTTATTTTCAGTAAGCCGATACATAAGCATGCCGGCGATAGCAACGAGAGCGCACCCAAGTAGTGCGGGAACAATACGCCAGCCAAGTGGCGTATTTCCAAACACAAGCTCACCAAGTGCAATTAAGAACTTACCGAATGGGGGGTGTGAATCGTAATCCAGCCTTCCTTGAAGAAAACTCCAGGCCATGACCGGAAAGTAAATCTCATCAAAGATTTTCTCTTGTATTCTCGTAATACCAACAGTACGTGTGAGCACTGTTACTAACGCAATAGCAGCAAGCCAGATGGTATAGAGGTGGGGTCGGATGCGAGTAATCATTGAGGTCATTTCAAGATAGATTCATTGCATGTAGCGTAGCGCGGTTCGGCTTCATGAACCACCCCGTCCTATTTCTTCAAAGCTGTACTTCCCCTGCCTAATCCCAATACGGTACACTTAAGGTATGCAAAAATCACCCATTCCCTCCCTTGCGGTTGACCTACGCGTTATCTCGGCAATTCTCCTTGCGACCAACCTTGTCACCCTTGGTGTCTGGCGTCCCTGGAGCGCCGCGAAAACCGATAACACGATCGTTGTCACTGGTAAAACCACTATCAAGCGTACGCCAGATGAATTTATTTTCAGCCCCTATCTTGAGCGCACTGACAAGGATCAAACCGTAGCAAGCAAGCAGATCTCAGAAACAGGGAACATGCTCTTCGCAAAGCTTAAGGAACTTGGCTACACCGATGCCGACCTTGAACCAAATATGAACATTTCAGAAAACTATCTTCCAGCTGGAGGACGCGATGGGTATCGCGGCATCTACTCAATCCAGATTACCGCAAACTCACTTGAGCTTGCTCAAAAAACAACGGCACTTCTCTCAGAAGTAGGCGCCCTTGGATCAACCACCCCAAGCCCAACCTTTAGCATTGCGAAAACCGACCAGCTTGAGCAAGAAGCTCAGGATGCTGCCATCAAGAATGCAAAGGAGAAAGCCAAGAGTCAGGCTGATGCCCTTGGCCGAAAACTTGGCAAGGTAGTCACTGTTGGTACCGGCTATTTCTCTGATAACGGCAGCTACCCCTACCCAATGCCGTTCTACTCAGAAACTGCAAAGGTAGCTGGCGGTGGATTTGGCAGCTCAACCACCCTTTCTGCAGGCAGCCAGGAAGCTACCTACTCAATCGATATCACCTACTCACTGCGGTAACGCATTGCGGGGGCTGCACAAATCCCGCATACTGTAAGGTATATACGTAAGTCAAGGAGGACGTATGGCAAAAAAAGCCGAAACCACACCCATGCAACAACAGGCAGTTGTCAACCCATCAGATTGGATGGAAGAATTCGAGGGCCAATTGGCTGTCGATATCTACCAGACCCCTTCTGACATCGTTATCAAAGCACCCATCGCTGGTGTGCGCCCCCAAGATCTTGATGTCACCATCACTGACGATACCGTTACCATTCGTGGTGAGCGTCGTGATGAGGCACTCGATCAGATTGAAGGCTACATGGTACAGGAATGCTACTGGGGAAGTTTTTCCCGTATGTACCAGCTCCCTATCGCTGTAGATTCAGATAAGGCAATTGCCAAGCTTGCAAACGGTATTCTTACCATCAGCATTCCTAAGGCTGCTAAGGCGCGTACGAAGTCGATCGCGGTACAACTCGATTAACTTTTTGCTATGAGCATCCGCAAGGCTGTTATCCCGGTAGCCGGTTACGGCACCCGTTTTCTTCCCTTTACCAAAAGCACTCCCAAGGAGATGCTTCCTATCGTTGATAAGCCCGTTATTCAATATGTGGTAGAGGAGGCAGTAAGCGCGGGGATTGAGGAGATTATCCTCATCACCGGATACACCAAGCGTGCTATCGAAGATTACTTCGACTATACCGCCGAGCTTGATAATCACCTCGAGCGTCACGGAAAGGTAAAGGATCGTGAGATGATCCGCGCCATCTCAGACATGGCCCGTTTCACCTACATCCGCCAAAAGGAAATGAAGGGGAATGGCCACGCCCTCCTCCAGGCAAAAAGCGCTATCGGCAACGATCCTTTTCTTGTTCTCTGGGCCGATGAAGTCTATCGTGGAAAACCCGGCCTCGTTCAGCAGCTAATCGAAGCGTACAACGAAGTACAGTCCCCGGTTATTCACGTCCGTGAATGCACTGCACCTGGGGATGGTGACAAGTTCGGCTACATCGACATTGCTGAAACCGTTAGCGATACACTCTTTAAGATCAATACCCTCGTTGAAAAACCGGGTGAAAACCGTTCCTCCAACTATGCCTCTCTTGGAGGCTACGTTCTCACTCCCGAAATCTTCCCCATCCTCGAGCAGCAAGCACCTGGCCACGGTGGAGAGGTAGTGACTGCTGATGCGATCAACACCCTTGCGCAACGTCGCCCCGTTTACGCCAAGCTCTGTACCGGTCTTGAGTACTATGATTGCGGCAGCAAGTTGGGCTACCTTGAAGCCACCGTCCGCATCGCCCTTGACCGCCCTGATATTGGGGCAGAGTTCTCAAAGATCTTAAAGAGCATCGTCTCCTCACACTAACCCATGAAAGAAGTAGCTGGCCGCATTATCATCGGAGTAATTATCCTCCTTATTCTTGTTGGTCTTGGCGTACTTCTCTCAAACACCATCCGAAAAACCACTACCAAGCCAAAGACGGCCGCTGAGACTATCTATCTTCGCGTGCGCCGCATGGATCAGGGAGTTGATGCCGTCCGTTCAACGGTATCCACATTCACGAAGGCCAACCCAACAGTCACCTTCGAGTTCCAGAATAGGCCTGCGCTCAACTATGAAGAGGAGGCAATAAACTCCCTCTCAGCTAAGCTGGGCCCGGACCTCTGGAGTATTCCAAGTGATAGCCTTTTTGATCATGAGTCCCGCATTACCACCATTCCAGCAGGCACCTTTGCAGATCCAAAAGCGAAAAGCCCTGAGAGTAATCAGCAGTACGCGGCACGTAATTTTCCCGTAGGTCTTGCGTCCCACCTCACCAGCGATACTGGCGAGATTCTCGGTATGCCCACCAACCTCGACAGCCTCCGCCTCTACTACAATTCCACCGTAGTGAGCACGCGTCTTGCCGAGATTCGAAAAGAGCTCACCGAACAGTTCAGAGGGAGTCCAGGTAGTGAGTTTGATGCCGCCTACCAACCTATTAGACGACTACTCGCGACCCCACCAAAAACCTGGTCAGACCTTGTAGAGCACGACAAGTACCTCACCAAGCGTGACGGTTCTGACATTACTTTCTCAACAATCGCACTTGGCACCGCTGAGAATTCGGTAGCCGCTGTTGATATCCTCCACCTCTTGATGTACCAAAATGGCACCTCCGTTATTGGTGATGACCGCGCTCGTGCACTATTTCACATCCCCATTCAAGGCCCCTCTGGTGAGCTGATTCGCCCTGGTGAAAATGCCCTTGATTTCTATACCTCCTTCGCAAGGCCCGATAAGGATACCTACACCTGGAATGCCGATATGGGAGATCCTATCCAGGCATTCGCCGAAGGTAAGGTGGCATACCTTATTGGCTACCAAGATGTACGTAATGAATTGGCGAAGCGGTATCCCAAGTTTAGAAACTTTGAGACCACAACTGTACCTCAGGTTAACACCTACGATACCCCTACTACAGTAATTCGATTTAATGTGGAGTCAGTTACGCGCGTTGCAAGTAGCAGCAAGGTTGCATTTGCCTTCCAAAAGACCTACACCAACGAAGAGAATGCTGCCGCACTTGCCAGTGAAGTAAAGCTCTCTACTCCCTACGCTAAGAAGCTCACAACAAACAGTAGCGAGGTGGTAAAACTCATGGTTAATGGTCGCACAATCTTTAGACCTGAACGCGCAAAGTACAATGATCTCTTTTCGCGCGCGATCACCAACTCGCTCAGTAACGAACTTTCCACAAGCAAAGCGCTTGATGTAGCTGCTGAAGAAGTAAACACACTTCTTACCGAACGTAAGCTCCGCAACCAACCCACTCCCGTTCCAACAAAGAAAGTGTAGTCAGTATGCTTGACTTCCTAACCACTCATGGCGAGTTCCTGGCACAGAGCTTTCTACCACGACTTTTTGACCCTGAACAACTCGACCTGCAAAATGGTGTAGAAGCCTGCCAGAACGCTGATTGTGATCCAGGCGTACCACTAGCATTCTTTATCAACAGAATAATTAATATTCTTCTTGCGAGCGCCTACCCCATTGCTTTCGCAGGTATCCTCTACTCCGCATGGATACTCGTACGCGACAGTAGTGATCCGGCAGCCTATGGGAAGGTGAAGAAGAACATTAGCTACCTCGCTGGAGGATTTCTTATCATTCTCGTTGGCCTCTACGGCATCAGGTTCGTTGTAACCTTCTTTGGTGAATAAACCCGCCACAAAACTCATCCTCGGCATAAGCCTGTGCTGCTCATTTTTGTTTGCCGGCAGTGCCCATGCCGCAATTGGTGACGACGCCAAGAAGGATACTACTGCCCTCAAAACACTCTCCGCAAACTTCCAGGACTATGGGTCTATACAATCACAAGGAACCAAACTTGCCTTGTCTCAACAGGTAAGTAGCGCGGAGCGAAAGGAGCTTGTTGCATTTGCAAATGCCTATAAGGTTACCTACACCGCCAGTGCACTCAGTAAAGATCCTGACTCAGCAGGTAATGCTGCAGACCGCGCACTCCTTACTGCAATTGCCACCGCAATTGACAGCTCTGAGACTACAGCAAAAACCTCAACTCAAATTAAGACTGACCAAAAACACTGTGACCTAAGCTCCGAGGGATCCGAGCTCCGCAAAGCCTTTTCTCCCACCACCATCTTCCCTCTTGTACCCAAAGAAATCCTCAGTGAAGATCTGGCGGGTTGCAGCCCACCATACTGGACTCGCGAAGTTATGATTATCTTCGCCTACAAGGTGCTTGGACTCCTTAACTGGGCCGCCGCAACAACAGCAGTCTTCTCTACGATCTATGCAGGAATCCTCTACCTTACCGGCTTCTACAAGGAAGATAATGCAAAGAAGGCTCGCGCCATCCTGACAGCAACGCTCACCGGCTTTATTATTGTACTAAGCGCCAGACTCATCCTTGGTAGCAGTCAACTTATCACCGGAGACACCTCTGGACAACTCCCCACCGATGAAACACTCATTCCTGCTGCAAAACTGTAAAATTGCTCTTATTGCCCTGGCGCTCGGTGGATACTTTTTTGTTGTGCCGACAACCCAGGCAGCAAGCCCGAGTCCAAAACCAAGTGCAACCGCAAGCACCAAGGTAACCTCCGCAGACTGCGCTACCGATACCGGCCTTGCCATTAACCCGAATTGCAGAGACAGCCTCCCCACACAAAAACGCCTTGATAATAGTACTGACTGTAATACCAATAATCCCCTCTGTGGAAGCTGGTTTACTTCAGTGAACTCACTATTCCGCCGTATTGTCACCACCATCATTCTCGTTATTGATGCAATTGCCCTCATAAACCTCCTCATTGCCTCACTAGGCTACATTACCTCTGCCGGAAACCCTGAGGCTGCCAAGAAAGCCAAGCAACGTATTATCAATAGTGTCATTGCCATTGCCCTTATTTCGTCGGTCTACGTACTCATTACCCTCATTGTTACCATTGGTTCCGGACTCGCTCCAAGCTAGTCCTGTTGACCACCTTCATCACAAAGACGTACACTAGAAGGAGCAATAAGTTATCCTCTTATGAAGACACCTACATTTATCACAGCGATCAACACGGCAGTAGCACTGACTGTCTTGCGTGCGCAGAGTGCGTTTGCACAATCTGACGGGTTTAAGATTACTCCTCAGGGTTCAGCAGATTTCAATACCATAACCAACGCAACCGTTGAAACAACTTTTAGTGAAAGTTTTGCTCGTATTATTGATCTGATCGGACTTTTTGTTGGATTTATTGCCGTACTGATGCTTATTTACTCTGGATTCCTCTACATTACTGCTGGTGGTGATGATGCGAAGACCAAGAAGGGTCGTGCAGGAATTATTAATTCGATCATTGGTATCGTAATTATTGTTGCTGCGTACACAATTGTACGCTTCGCAGTAACAGGTGCAGTCTTCGTAAATAATGAGGCAAATGGCAATGTCTAATCCTTAAAGAGGATAGGCATTCTTCACTCGCTAGAAAAAAGCCCTGTTTACCAGGGCTTTTTCAACATACTTACCAGCTACTGGCGGAGCTTTACCTATCAGTACTAGCCTAATTTTTCTTAGCCTTCTTACCAAAAGTCTGCAGTCGCTTGCCTCCCTCTGATGACAGACGGACACCCGTGGTTCCCCTCGGCATTGACTGTAGAAGTTTGACTGAAAATTCAATCTCAGGATTCTCTTTTTCCAATGAACCCGGTGGGCACTTAATAGTAACTATGCGTGATCCAAGCACATCTTCTCCATTGGTAAACTCTACTGGAATCAATAGATCAAGCTGCGTAGCAGTGTCGTTCTTCCTGCCAACCGATTCAAGAAAAGCACTATCTGAGATTGTAATCTTCCCAGAAATAGTCCTTGTATCGACAATAGTTCCCTTAAGTGAAGCCTGTTCATGAGCAGATGTAGCTACCTCAGATCGCTCAGGCGCAGTTGGTGCAGGTGGAATCTCTTTACTCCCACCACCCAAGACCGTACCACTCGTATAGCCACTACCAGCCTCTGTGGTAGCAGGTGCTCCTGAAGCTTGGCCTTTAATAAAACCAGTTTCTGGACCCTGCTCTTGTACCTTAAGAAGCTTTTCAGCAAAGGCATCGATTGCCTTACTAACTATACGCTCAAAAGCTGCGTTGGTTTTTCCTTGTGTATTCGTTGACGAAGAATAACTTTGCCCCGCAAACTCGATTTGCTTACTGTCAGAAATAGTAAAGCCCTCCTCTTTCTCATCAGAAATTGTAAAATTTTTAGTTCCAAAGGCCGTAATACTAAAGACCAAGGAACCTTTCGTCTCACGTGCAGAAACAGATCCACTTCGTGCCTGCGAGAGGAGCTCCGTAAGACTACCAAGCAGTGTACGCCCACCCTGTCTCGACGGTATCCGAGCCCGCGCATCAAGGCTCTTACTCTCAGCAGACCACCCCAGTTGTGCACCAATTCGAAGATCAACACCCCTATCACCATCTTTCGCAAATGCGTTCAATAAGCGAGCGCGAATAAAGTTTTTTTGCTGGGGGGTAAACGATCCCATATAATTAATGCCGCCATCAGGTTTCTCAAGCTTAGCAATAGTACTAGGACTCACTCCAGGAACCTTTTGAGTAAGCTCTTGAGCGCGCACTTCTTTTGGTACGGCAAACAGACCAAGAGCAAGTAGGGCCATTGCGGCTCCTTTGAATTTATTCCCCTCATTACTGTTCAAAAAATCAACAACAAGAGATGTAAGTCCTTGATATGTCTCAGGGCCTGACCCCTGCTCTCCCCACTGCACTCGCTCAGACTTGTTTAGCGGGGCGTCTAGGTCGTCAACTTGATGGTGGTAGTCAAATGATTCATTCATAGCTGTGCGTCTACGGCGTCAATAAGCTGATCTTGGTGTTCAAGGATTGCCTCGGCGTCGTTCTCATCAAACAACCGCTTACCTCGGGCCACCTCCTCACAGAATACTGTCCACTCGTCATAATTAGATACCGACATCATCTGCACCGTATCCAGCACCTCGTCAGGCATTCGTGAAAGTACTTCAAGCACTCTATCTTGCTGGGCAGCACTCTCAAACACTTCAAGCACTGCCGCGGCAAGGTCAGGACGTTTTTGGACAATATTCATAGTGTTAGTTTATCACAAATTCAACCCATTGCTGCCAAATTGGGCGTGTCTCAACTACGGTGATCGGGGTTTGTAGGAGCAACTCTTGCTCAACCTCAACATTACTTTCGGGAAGCGCATAGACGGTCTCCCCTGCGCGCTGCAGCGTTAGTGACTGGCGTAGTAATCGCTCTTGATAACTCTTGTCACGTACCAACTGTACCTGAATCGCCAACTCGTCGCGCTCACTCATGAGGCCGGTAACACGCTGCTGGAGTGCACGATATTCTTCGCGAGCAACCCTATTAGCCTGCACCTGACGAATGGTTGCAGTAGAGGCGTAGAGCACCACAAATATAAGCCAGAAACGAACATCAAAAATAAGGGCCAAGAGACGACGCATGGCCCTAGTGTAACCTTTTACTGCCGTGAGGCGAAGAGCTGAACTACTACCATCTCCATACCACGTTCAGTCTGCACTGGCCCTACGGCAAAGCCAACATCAGTAAAGATGGGGTCAAACAGGTTCTCGGCATGACGAGGACTCTTCTCCCACGCATCAACCAAAGCATCCGCGCGTGAATAACCCCTCCCCAGGTTTTCACCAGCAGTTGCATAGCGATACGCCTGTTCTTCGATAAAGCCCCATGCCATGGTACCGTCACCAGGGCGCGCATGATCCCAGTACTGATGGACTTGCATATCGGCAAGCTTCTCTTGAGCGGCCAGACTCAATTCCTGCGAGAGCGTTAGTGTAGCAACCCCTCGATCAACACGAACCTGATTCGTTATCACGAATAGTTCTGGAATCAACGAGTCCTGAGCAATGGCTTGGCGCGGAAGCGCAAGACTACTCGAAACAAGCAAAGAAAGAGCAATAATAGAATGTAGTATTTTTTTGTACATATTTGTTTTCTTGTGTACATCTAAAGTATACCAAAAACCCCCTCAATTGTCCATTGAGGGGGTCGCTTGTCGTTATCTAGAAATTTGCGGTCTTCTCGATTTCACGCTCTATAGCGTCGTTTGTATCAGTAATAATGATACTACCGCTTACGTTCTTTCGCCCCTTTGCCCCAGCACCTGACGGATACGCACGATAGGTAATCTTGGTGGCGGTAGTTGCTACTGCTGTCGCGGAATACTCGGTATTCGCAAACAGGTCGCCGCGAGTAGCACAGTTGTTATAGGTAGACTTCACCTTAATTGGTTGTGAAAGACCGATACGATTGGTAAGCGTAATAGTAAAGTTGATTCGCCCAATCTCCTGCATGGTGCCCAAATTCTGACGAATACGCATACGGAAGTCCCCCGACTTCGTCACAAACATGCTTTGCATGCCGACAGATCTCGATCTAGTAAAGGTTCCGAACCGATAATCCTTGCGCGAGAATGCCGCATCAAGGGCAGTGAAGCGACCAGCGGCCGCATCAAGACGTGGCTTGTTGTAACCACTTGCAGCTGCGAGAAGCTGTGCCTCTGAGAGTTTCAGGAAATGCTCCTCGATTTGCTGCTTCATATCACGAGCGTCTGCATTGCTTGAGTAAATATCACGAAATCTCCCACCATTTTCGCCAGCATCCTTCTTAATACTCGTAGTGGCGTCATCAACAATCACCTGAAGCTTGTCTCGTGAGTTACCAAGATCAGCACGAACCTTCTGTGACACCTCCGTAAGGCGCGGGTTGAGTTGCCCACTAAGTGTTCTATCTGAAACACAAGGAGTTGGTCGCACGGTTGGCGATGGCTTCGCAGTTGCAGTAGGACTTGGTGTTGCTATTTGTGCAGTAACGCCAAGAGGCGCCAAGAGCGCAAAACCGACAATCAATGATATAGTAATAATGTAGTGTGGTGTTTTTTGCATAGATTTATTAAACCATATATGGAAGCACACGCTCCAGAGACACTCCTGATATCTGGCATTATTCTCGTCCTTGCCGTTGCTCCGTGAGCGAAACAACCCTCCCACTCTAAATAGGTCAAGATATGGCTTCCACAAATAGTATTTACCCCGTACCACCAGAACTTCTACCCGCTACCTATCGTCACTACAAGGGCGGGCTTTATGATGTGCTCTTTATAGCCCTTCTAGAAGCAACTGAGGAGTGGGTGGTGGTATATGCGAATCACACTAATCCTAAGCAACGCTTTGTACGCCCGTATACTGAGTTTATTGAAAGCATAGGAGCCGTTCCTCGATTCCAGGCACTGCGGAGCATCTAGGCCCGTATATGACCACTCACCTCCCACGGGAGGTTTTTTAGTTTTTCCCCATGTGGATAAGGTGAATATCTTATTCATTAGTTATCATATGATACTATCATACAATTTAGTAAGTATGTTCGGTGTACAGAGTTATACCGTTATCCACCGGTGGAAAAGTAGGTACAAAAAAACCAGCCCTTACGGGCTGGCTTCTCTTTCTTCTTACCGCTTAGGAGAAGAAGTAGTTGTCGCGACCAAGGTAATCCTCAGCGCGCTTCGCAATACGAACCATGGTCTGAAGCGCCTGTACTGGGTTGTGGCCAGCAGCAGTCTCTTCTGAAAGCATGACTGCGTCAGAACGATCAAATACTGCATTTGCAACGTCAGAAACCTCAGCGCGGGTTGGACGGTTAGCGTCTGTCATTGAAAGAAGCATCTGGGTAGCAGTAACAACTGGCTTACCAGCGTGGCGGCAGAGCTCAATCATCATCTTCTGCATAACAGGAATCTCCTCAAGTGGCATTTCGATACCAAGATCACCACGGGCGATCATTACTGAGTCATATGCCTCGACAATCTTTGGAAGGTGCTTGATAGCCTCCTTACGCTCTACCTTTGCCATAACCTTGATAGGACGATCACCGATCATCTTACGAATCTCGTGAGCTTCTTCTGGACCAGCCACGAATGAAGCAACAAGCCACTCAACACCTGCACCGATAAGGAACTCGGTATCACGACGATCCTTCTCAGTGAATGAGATACCTGAGAGAAGGGTATCAGGAACATTGATGCTCTTGCGTGAGATAAGGCTACCACTGTTGTGCATGCGCACGAAGATACGATGACCCTTAACCTCTTCAATGGTTCCTTCCATAGCACCATCCATGAAGGCAATTGGCTCACCTGCCTTCACATCAAGGTGAAGTGTATCGTCATTAATGATGATGTCACCATCTTCAGGAGTACCACCGAGTGTTGAGAAGCTGTAGACATTCCCCTTCTCAATCACAACGGCACCAAGACCCTTTGCAAGGTCGTTCTCAAACTTCTGAATACGAATATTGCGGCCCTGAAGGTCAGCCTGCATCCATACATTGGTGCCGTGCTTAGCATTCAGCTCCTGAATCCACTGGCGACGCTCCATGTACTCATCGTACTGGGTGTGAGCAAAGTTGCTACGCAGGATGTTTGCACCAGCCATAATGAGACCCTCAAGAGTCTCCTTTGACTGTGATGCAGGACCCATCGTGCAGATGTACTTGGTCCACGTTGGGGTGAAATGATTGTTCGTAACGAACATAATGACTTCTTAACAGATAGATGAATAAAAAGGGCTCGCACTAAAGGGGAACCATCGTGTAGGGTAGCATTGTGAAAACATTTCGCCTAGTCTCCCTCTTTCTTTTGGGCATTCTTATTGCCCCGCTTCAGGCTTTTGCACAGACAGAAATCCTCCCCGCGGGACCCATTGGTACTCCTGGCCTTGATGTTGAAGGTACTGGTACTGGCATCCTCTCGGATACAGCGAACACTATTATTAATGCACTAACGCTCTTTGCCGGATTTGCCGCTGTTCTCTACATGATCTACGCCGGCTTTCTCTTTCTTACCGCGGGCCTGGATGAAAATCGCGCTAAAACTGGCCGCCAGGGTGTCATCAATGCAATCATCGGTATACTCATCATCATATCAACGTACACACTCATAAACTTCACCGTACAAGGTGGATCACTTGCATCATCACTGGGAAGCTCAATTACGCTGCGGAGATATGATGCCGGAGACAACTCTGACCTAAATGCCGTTCAGGCAAACTCAACAACAAGTAACCGCGGAGCCACACTCCGTGCCACACCCAAACCTGCTGCGAGCGGCCCTGCGATTGATGCCCGGTGTACACAGGCAATTAGCGGAAGCTCCTACTGTCTCACCGACTTCAAGGATCTTTTTGGCAATGCAAAATACTGCGCACGAGATACCGCTGGCGCTGTTAATACGGCAAACTGCCTAACAGGTGCTGAGTACAATGTGCTCAAGGCATGCCTTGGCCGACTCTTTGCTCCGATAAACGGTGATATTACGAAAACACCGAAGCAAAAAGAAGAAGCCATGTTTAGCGAGGGGCCGGGATTCCTCCAGCAATGCCGCAACGAGATATTTGCTAGTGAGCCAAGTGCCGGAACCGAACTTCGCTTTAGTATCATTGATAGTGATGCTCTTCAAGAGGGGTACTCGGACGATCTATCGTTTGACCCCAGTAAGTATAAGCTTGATATCCTCTACCGCGCCGTAGATAAAGAAGATCTTCGCGTTCTTACCGGAAGCCCAGCCGTCGGAGTAAATAAGTACTGCCGCGTACACCCCACATCCGACAGGCCAAACATCGGTGCGTGTATCACCTATGGCCAAGCAATCGAGTACTATGCCTGTCTTGGTGGAGCAACCAACGTTGATTCGGCAGTAGGCTGCAAAGTAAAGCTCGGCATTGCTACAAACTCACTTGCGGGTAGTAGTGGCATGTGTGTTCGCATAGATTCTAATGTCTACTATGACGACTGCGCTCGTATGGCATCAGGAAAGTGTAAGGTCTGTGCCTCTATCAATAACTGCTACGACTGCACCTCCACCACCTACAAGGATGGGGCGATTTGCCGCGGTATTCGCGAAAGCACAAAGTCATCCTGCTGATCATAGAGGGCCGGGAACAAATTCTCAGCAAGCCAGTCTTCATCGCCATCTGATAAGATAAAGCGCTCATCGGAAATACCAAGATTCTGTAGTACGGTGCCGGTGCCCCCACTGGTAACAATGGGAATGCGTCGTGCGGCATACCGCTCGATCAATTCTCGGCAACTACTGAGCTGCTGCCATATTTCCTGACTAAAGCCCCCTGGGAGCGCAAGAATATCTAAGGATGCAAGATCGTAGACTGTTTCAAATGGTATATCCACCGGGATATCCACCCCCTCTCCACCGCGAAACGAGGTTCGAATCATATAGTCATCATGTGGTGAGACAAGATAGATCGTGGCCCCTTCATTTTCGAATGCATGGCGAACCTCCTGGTACTCAGCAAAGTCCATGCCATCCAAGCCAATCATAAGTACCTGCTTACCGACGAGCCTCATGACGCATGATAAAAAATAGGTAGATAATGCACCCACTAAGGCTAAGTACTCGCAGTATGAGTGCCAGACGACTGGCAAGCACCTGAAGCACAAACCCTCCATATGGCACGCGAAGCCGCGCGGCCCCAACTATTGCACCCGCTGTAATCAGCGGGTCACCCTGTGTGACTGCATCACCCCGCATGGAGAAAATTGGGGTGCCATTTTGATACTCACGGTTCACAAGGCGATGCAGTATATAGGGCGCTGATTGCACCGCAGAGCGATAGACCAACGCCTCACCCACCCGGTAATCAACAGGGCTTCGACGTTGGGTGACCACGAGATCTCCGGAACGGTAGCTTGGTGCCATGCTCTCAGAAAGTACGGAGTAGGTTTGAAAGCCGGTTCTTTCTGCGGCATATGCCACCCCACGAACCAGCACTCCAAGAGCTACGGCCACAGCGAGTAGACTGTACCGACGCATATCAGACACCAAGCACCTGCGTACCGGTGAACATGAGGTCATACGTGGCAGTACCCACGGATGCAGTTAACTTGCTATCCAATATCGTGCGTAGCAAGTACCGCTGCGCGTCACCGTGCGGAATAATACTCTGCAAGAGAATTGGCCCCTTCAGCGCCTGATCCATCGTGGCAATTACTGGAGAACCCTCCGGCGTACCAGCACTATCAACGGGAGTTACCTCAAGACTTACCAAACCGGCAAATCCATTTGGCAGATCTTGCTCACCAACCCGCATATCGATGCCGAGGGGAACCTCTGCCGTACCGGTATTTTTTAGATGAAAGTAGCGATCTTCTACCTTGCCAGGATGCATCTGGTAACT
>JAGVEG010000093.1 GCA_020058355.1 Candidatus Berkelbacteria bacterium | reverse complement strand
CACCTTGGCGTGGACGGGGCGCACGGGTGCGGCGGCTGCGATTGTTGTCTTCTTCATCTTCGGCCCGCGCCAAAGCCCGCTCTTCATCCAGCAGCGCTTTGCGGTCGGCGACCGGGATCTGGTAATAATCGGGGTGGATTTCGGCAAAGGCCAGAAAGCCGTGCCGGTTGCCACCGTAATCGACAAAGGCAGCCTGCAGGCTGGGTTCAACCCGCGTGATCTTGGCCAGATAGATGTTTCCAGCAAGTTGGCGTTTGTTTACGGTTTCAAAGTCAAACTCTTCGACCTTGTTTCCATCCACCACCACAACCCGAGTTTCCTCGGCATGGGTGGCGTCGATCAGCATTTTTTTGGCCATGATGTTCCAATGCACCGGCAGCCCTGCCTAACCCCGGGGATGTCCCCGGTGGTGCAAGACAAAACGGACGGCGGCTTGTTCGGGCGGGGGCGCGGACGGCAAAAGACCGGGCTGGGGCCAGTGGCCCCCCCGCATCAATCCGCCGTTCAATCACACGCTCCATCGCGGTTCACACATGGGCAGCCTGCGCTACCCACCTTTCAAAGCCCGTGTCCGATCAAGAACTCTTCCTTGAGCCACTTCACAATCTCCATCGTCTTTACGGTCGGATCGTTAAAGCCTTTCTCCTTTGCGAGTTCAATAAACTGGCGTGGCGTCTTGCCAGTTTTTTGCTCAACATTATCGAGGTAGGCTTGAAAGGACATGGCATGGATTAGTGGACTTAATAAGGTTAGCAGAATTTTAGTTACTACTGCTGTTTACTCAATTGCCGGCACCGCGTAGAGCAGTACTTTACTTCATCCCACTGGTTACGGAGTTTCCAGCGTTTACGGTTCTGGAATGGTCTCCCGCAATGGGCACAGATCTTTGACTCCTTCCGCGTGCTCATTGGCTGGTGAGACTACAACGTGCCTGTGACCAAAATTTTGAGAAGCTCCAGCTACGCTCTACAGCCTTACTGGTGTTAAAAAGTGCTTCACGATCTTCAGAAAGACCTGACCAATGTGCAACGGCAGGATGCGCAACAAATCTGAACTTGGCCTCAGGATTTACTTTCGTAAGCTCTGACATGGTTGCAACAACGGTCACGAGACCAGGTATATTTGCTGCTAGATCCATAATAAAGCTGAGGCGTTTCTTAGAGATTGGGAAGCGGGCAAAATGATCAGGCTCCAGGAGGAGTACTCGGGGCAGATTACTCTCCGGGTGCCAGCGTGGGTTGAGTGACCATGCATGATAGAGTAACACTTCGCCGCTCAGCTTCGGTATTTCAGTGCTTGGTAAGTCGGTAGTAAGCATAACCGCTATCCGCTCACGAAGCTCCATCGGAATTTCATTACAGAGCTCCTCGTAGGGTACATCAAGGTAGGTGTTACGTTGCGTGCTGCCGCTGAACATATTGATGGTCTCTTGGTTTGCGAGATATGGCTCCTTACGTGAACTCCCGGCAACCCACTGCCAGGATAGGGTATTGCTCGCTATATCGCCGTCAAGAAGATGGTAGTAGAGCCACCGGCTTGGTTCCCGCCACGCCGTGCGAGCGATACTGCAACAGAGCATCGCCACCCACATACGTGCGTGATTGTGGAGGTAGCCAGTTTGATAGAGCTCATTAATGGCATTATCAATGGCCTGAATACCAGTCGATGCATTTACCACGGCCCCAGGCACTAATTTCCCCTCAACACTTGGCTGTGGGAAGCGCAGGTCGCTAAAAATCTCATCGCCAAGACTACTCCAACTTGCTTGGTAGAAGTCACGCCAGGCGAGCTCACGGAATACTATTTCCGCTTCTTTTACTGATACTTTTTGCAGTGCAACCTCACCAACGTCCTTGGTAGAAATAGCACCGTGTGTAAGATATGGAGAGAGCCTCGTTACTGCACCGCTCAAGTAGTTTCTGGTTTTGCCGTACGCCACAGGCTCAATTGCCGCCAAGCGTTCCATGATCGCCGAGTGGTCTGTGGGGAACTCATGCATAGTAGGTAGCTAAGAATGTTTCTGCCACAGAAAGCAGCTGACCCTGCTTCTCTGGACTCCATTTATTCCACATGGCCACACTCATGCTGGTACGTGGATTTCTTTGGAGTAGAGGCTGGTGTCGGCTGACCCAGCGCCAGTAGATTGCATCCCAGATAGCGCACCATTCACCCTTGGGGAAATCAGTCATTTTCCGCAAATATGCACTGCCACAAAGATAGGGCTTCGTGGTGATAAGACCGCCATCTGCGTACTGACTCATGGCGTAGACATTCGGCACCATGACCCAATCGTACGCATCAATAAAGAGTGAGAAAAACCAGTTGAATGATTCAGTAGGCTCGGTTTCCGTGAGGAGCAGAAATACGCCAAGAATCATGAGGCGCTCAATGTGGTGGGCGTATCCCGTTGCGAGTACTTCCTGAATAGTGTGATCAAGAGGGAGGAGGCCGGTCGTGCCATTCCAAAAGCTCGTAGGGATTGGATTGTGATGAGCAAGTGCATTGCTTGTGCGCATGGTCCTCCCATGCGTTAGGTAGGTAAGGCAGATAAACTCACGCCAGCCGATGAGTTGACGGAGAAAACCCTCAAGGGAATTCAGTGGGATAGTCGTTGTTTCAGCGTAGTGCAGTACCGCCTCCAAAACTTGCTGCGGGGTAAGAAGCCCACTGTTGAGTAATGGGCTCAGTTGGCTATGAAAGAGTACAGGGTCACTTGCACGGACGGCATCCTCATAGTCACCAAACTGAGCAAGTTTTGCTGTAAGAAAGTAGGCGAGTGCTTCTGCTGCTTGTGAGTGACTCACTGGGTACAAAAAGTTGTCAGATCCTGGCTGCTGAGGAAAACGTTGTATAGCCTCTGCAATATATTGCCGATGCTTTTCAGAATAGTCAGAAACAAATGGCGGAGGGGCAGTTACTGAAGCAGGGATACTCTTGCGATTTTCAGTATCAAGACTCCAGACACCACCAGCGGGTGCATCACCGTCCATTAGAATACCAAGGCGCCGTCGCTGCCACTGATAAAAGTCCTGCATGCGAAGCGTTTTCTTGGCGCCACGGTAGCTATTCCAGTCATCAATCTTTGTCAGAAAAGCGGGAGTGGTTTGTATTGTGACCGCTACGATTTTGCTCAGTTGCCGGAGCTCACGAGAAAGGAAGTCATCACGCGGCTCATAAAAGACATAGTTGTCACAACCGAGTTCGGTAAGGAGCTCTACGAAAGGTTTTTGTTCAAGTTCTTTAAGAGAAATAATCGTACATGCATGTCCGTGAGCACGTGCAGCATCCTGAAAAACACACAGCGTTACATGATGAAACATCAGCTTCTGCTTGTGGAAGGGAAGTTGTGTGAAAAAGAGCGGATGCTCGACAAGAAAAATCTCACCCTCTAATGAAAGGGCGTCAGTGAAGAGTTGGTTCGGAAAGAGAAAGGTTGCCATAAGGGGGGGCAGCGGAGTGAATGTGTAGTAGCAAACTAGATCATTTTGTATTCACTAACAATCTCAACAGCAATGCCATACTGTACTGCAGTTGGCTGTATCTTTTTGGCGATTCTTTGAAGTGAGAGACGGTCAAAGGCGATGCTGTGAAGTGGTGCGCTGAGCGTCATGCCGTACTTTGTCGTAATGTGGATTTTGTAAGAATTCCGTGGACTGATACGGGTGATTGAACCAACCAGGATTGACTCAAGCGTAATCTTGCTGATCTGCTCCCAATTGATGGGTTTCTCTTGTGTTGGTAAATAGGCTGCACTTGTTGTTAAGCGAACCTGCGGCCCATGAAGCGTGCTCCATTTTTCTCGTAGATTTAAGAACCAGAAGTAGAGCACTATCGTGCCGAGTAGTGATACTGCCATCCCATTAAGCTGTCGCTCAGAAGCACTGAGGAAGAATGTGAAGATACTGAGGAGGAAAAGAAATCCCATCGTAATCTGGGAGAAGCGCATGTTTGCAAGGACCAAATTGTTACTATCAACAAAAAGCACTTTTTCTGAAGTGGTGGGGACAGATAGTCGTGAATCCATTGAAGAGATTCTAGATTATTTTTGTAATGGACTTCATAATTTCAACGTCACGATCGACATACTTGTGTCGTGCATAGAACGCGCGAGCCGCAACGTTATCCGCAGCGACCTTTATTCTCATCGCGGTGCATCCTTCGGATACAAAGTATTCTTCGATCGCCATGAGAAGTGCCGTACCTATACCGCTACCACGTGAGGAGGGATCCACGACTAAAAGTCCAACCCAGCCATCCTTGCTTGGTTTTGCATGAGTACGCAGGTAGGTGGTATCGCTCTGCTCCCAAATGACTCCCTGTACAAAACCAATGATCACATCATCGTGCTCTGCAACGAAAATGGCACCAGAGTCCTTTTCTACATCGGCAAGATAGCCGCGTAACTCGTCGGGTCCAAAATCGTCACTACAAATAGTTTCGCCAATGGGGTCAAGCGTAGCAAAGTGCTGCTGCAGCGTTCGCAGAAGATTCACTGCAATATCAAAGTCTGCTGGGAGGTAGGGGCGAATATGCATAGGTATGGTTTTCGTGCTCTCACGAGAGAAATGGAGCGTATCCATTTGGCTCTTCTGGAAAAGCGGGGGGATGGGCCCCATACTAGATTCTAGTACATACATCATCGCACACTATGCATGCAGTTTCACGAACATTACGGTTAAGTCTTGGCTTCGTCGCCCTTGTTGGTGCTATTTTCGGGGTTCAGTACTATCTGCAGGCCAGATTGACTGCTGAAGATTGCACGAAGTATGAAAAATATGATGCCTGGAGTGGCTCATGTTATTTCGATTGTTACGATGACACTGAATGTGCCGATGTTCAAAAAAAGATTGATGCCGAACTTGATTCTTTCTTTGCCGATTCCAAGGTACAAACAGCCAAGCTCGATGCGACTCCTGCACCTGTTGCGAGTAGCACACCAGTAGCAGCGGTAAGTGCAGAACCCACAGTAACCCCATCCACCGCTGAAACGAGCACCACTTCAGTGGCTCAACTTACCCTGGCCGATACCGAGAGCGAAACAAGAGGAACGGTGTATACCGTAACCCCAGACCAGGAGCTCACCCCTGAGCCTGATCAGACCGCCAAACAGCTCTGGCAGCTGTTTAGTAAGGTGGCCACCCGCGAGTTCATCGCCAGCTACATTCAGAGTTTTGAGGTGTTTAGTGACGCCAATAATGACACCATGGCTTCAGTCTGGTTGAGTACCACCCCAACCAAGTGGCACATGAATGTGAACACAGCCTTCATGAATGATCGCAAGGACTTGATTCACACGATGGTTCATGAGCTTGGTCATGTAGCAACACTGAATGTGAAAGAGGTTGACCCTGGTGTTGCCAGTTGTCCGCACTACCTTCTTGATGAGGGCTGCGCCAAGGAGGGAAGTCTCGTAAATGCATTCTACCAACGGTATTGGGCCAAGTACGGTGCCTTGGCCATGCCTTCACGCGTCCATGCGCAGGAATCTGAAGAAGATGAAGTTCCTGCAGAAGATGAAGAAATGATGGAGACAACCAGCGAACCACTTGATGATGCCGCACCTACGGCCGAGGGTGGCGCGCCCTACAATCCAAGCGAGTTTGTCTCTGAATATGCCGCAACCAACCCTGTAGAAGATCTGGCCGAGACCTATGCATTCTTCATACTTCGCTCAAAGCCAACCGGTTCTGAGATCAAAGATCAGAAGATTCAGATGCTCTACACCTACCCAGAACTGGTAAGTGTACGCAATCGGATTCGTGGTGCGCTCGCTTCTGAGATTTAAGACGAGCCAAGCAGGGGAAGAACCTTGCTTCCTAGCAGTTCAATTGAACGACTGAGCTGTTCGTGGGACAAATCGGCAGTGTCCATCTGGAAAGTAAACCGGGAAACTCCACCAAGTGCCTCACTGTGCCGGAGGAGTTTCTCGGCCACTTCAGCAGGACTTCCAACAATTAATGCACCGGTTGGTCCAGATTGGGCATCAAAACCAGATCGGGTTACTGGCCCAAAACCGCGCTCCTTGCCAATTGGGAGTCGGCAAGTCTGATTGATTCAAAAGACTATGCGCGGGCCAAACTCGCGAGAATGCGTTCCGTGCCGGTGGGCGAGGAAAAGACGCTCGATACCTTGGGGGAAGAAGGCGCGCTTTTAGAGATTCCCGCGATTTTGATGACGGAGGCAAAATATTTCCCGGATCTTTTGGAAGATAAGGACGAGCGGAT
>JAGVEG010000105.1 GCA_020058355.1 Candidatus Berkelbacteria bacterium | reverse complement strand
TCATCAAAGGAGTATTAGCTAGGAGAAGGTGAACTATCGCCACTAGGGTTATCGATGAGGCATCCTTCCTCATCTGGTAAACCGCCCAAAGCGCGAACGTAACGAGGGCAAGAAATCCAATAAGAACACCAGCCAGTGTGAAGATTTGTACGGCGAGCACCACATGCCACGCCGCAAACAAGAATGCTACCAATACTAGTCGAAGCCCACTACCTGACTCGTTCTTACGAATCAACTGCTCGAGCCCACTTCGCCAAAAAATCTCTTCAGCGAAAGGATTCACGAGCACCAGGTAGAGCGCAACCCATGGATACGTCCGCTCTACCACCTGGATGCGTGCCAAGTAACTGACCACATCAGGCAGTAAAAAGTACTCTTGCAGCACGGGGAATACTACCCACAAGAAGGCTGCCAATACTAATGATGCAAGCACTACTAAAGTGGCAGTTTTGAAAGGCACACTCGCAAATACTGGCCTTTTCAGACGGAGCCCGACAAGAAAGCAATATGCGTGGTAGAGAATAAATGTTGCCCACACAGAGTGCAGTACGTATAAACCAAGATAGACCAGTAGCGTTGGGATACTTCCTAGAATAAGAAGTATGAGCATCTATTTCTCGTTATTGGCACTCCACCGCCGCACTTCATGCACGGCTACATAGGCAACAAGGAAACTCCCGGCGATATCAATACTGTAGTGTCCCTGTGAGAACAACAGACAGAACACCTCTACCGCAACCATGAGGCCTGCCAGTACTTTTACGAGGACACTCTTTTCTGACCGGATCAGCATGTAGGCAACCACCACCATAATGGTGTGACCCGAAGGAAACTGCCCGTGCTGTGGGATGGTGGTAAGACCATACGATGACTCTGTTGGTGGAAGTGGTGTCCCAAACGGATTGAGTACAATCAGAAATGCCCGCATCGCATAGGCAAAAGCAAATGAGTACACTGCCTCAATAGCCATTTTCATGCGGTCCTTAGCTGTAAAGTAGGACCCGATATACCAAATAACCAGGAGCATACTGGCAATATTGGCAACATCAGTAAAACCCTGCACCCAAGGCGTGTTTGTGTACGGGAGGAGCTGGAACAGCAGATCAGGGATTACTGGCCGATCAGGAAAATGCCACTCAATAAATATACTACCGAGAGCATTGAGTGATGCCGCAAGGACGAGGGCTACGAGTGCGGGAGCAATGTGAAAAAGGAAGTTCGTGCGTTTCATCTGCTGATGGTAGCAAGAGAACTACCGCTCTACCAGGGTTTGGGCTAGTCTATGTACATGCGATACTGGCTTTTCAAAAAGGAACCGAAGAATATCTCGATCGACCACATCGAGGAAAAAGGTGTGCAGAACTGGCATGGTGTCCGCAACTACCAGGCCCGGAACTTTATGCGCACCGATATGGCCATTGGCGACAAGGTACTGGTGTATCACTCAAATAGTGAGCCTTCTGCCGTTGTGGGCCTTGCCGAGATCTGCAGTGCTCCTTATGACGACGTGACCGCCCAAGACCCAGACAGCTACCACCATGACCCGAAGGCAAATCCGGACAATCCAATTTGGACCCAGATTGATATTCGGTTCCTGGAGCGCTTCCCTACCCCTGTCTCGCTGGAAATGATTCGATCAGACCCCAGCTTGCAGAATATGTTAGTTATCAAGCGCGGTATGCGCCTTTCTATTCAGCCCGTTGAAGCCGCAGATTTTGAAATCGTTTGTGCGCTAGCACGAAGAGCAGTATAGTCCCAACCCCGGCAACCAGCGGAACAACTCGTGGAACCGCTCCCCGCTCGCTGTGGGGTTTTTGCTGTACTGGTGACGCTGTACTGGCTGACATAATTGCCTGCGACAAAGAGGGGAGTGAGCGGGGAACTAAACCGAGCACTGCACGCGAAAGTACTGACCCAGTAGTACTCAGGACTGGAGAAGGGGAGGATACTTCTTCAAGAATCGGCAGGGGACTGGGTCGTGGTGAAGCCATTGGCGATGACGCCACACTAAGTGTGGCCACCTTTTTTGTAACACGTACACTCGGTGACGGGGAGATCGGCGTGGACTGAACCACGCTATTCAGTGTTTTTCCGGCAAGAAGGAGCTGTCGCTTCTCCCCTTTCTTAAGTGAGAAGGTAAGAATCTCTCCATCGTTGTACCAGGCTCGTACCGGAGTAGTTGCTAGTGCGGTAACTTCTATTGATGTAATGCTGATACTTTCAGGAAGCAGTGCCATGAGCAGGTCTTCGGAAGCAAGTAGCACAGCCCCCTTACCCTGCGTGGTGCCATCTGCTGAAAGAAAGAACTCCCCCTGATTAGTCTCAATACGTACAGAAATTGGACAGTCAAAGACAAGGTGATTAAGTGCTTCATCACTAACTGTAGCCGGAGATTCTGTGGCACTCATGCCAAGGGCTACCTGTATCTCTGGGAGTGCTGTGCGCGGAAGTTCGGAGTGGCCACCAGCAACGGTTTGCTGAGGCACGCCTTCAAGTGGGAAAATACTTCCCCACTCGGGCACGGTGCCGTCCCCGCTATTATGGATAAACACCCCCTCCCCATCTGGCCAGAGCTCCCTGGTGCAATCACTCACCTCACGACTTGCCATATCAGCCGTAGCCCTATCGGTACTACGTAACACCGTCACCAAGCTTCGATCCGCCACTCTGCGATAATCTGGACGAACCCAACTGAGGCAGTATGCCCCAAATCGCTGCGGCGTAGGCAGGATGTGCTGCGTGCTTGGTAAACTTCTTCGCAAAGCCTGCACGAAACTCGTTTTTTGTGCGTATTGATAGTAGCGTACGAGTGAATGCATGATTCTCCAATCTTCAGGGATCTCACCCGCCTCCCAAACCGGGTAGGCCTTTACCGCACCTTGATACGGTGTGCCAAGACTTACGAAGTGACGTACTTCACCCCCGTACTCTGGATCGGCGAGGTAGTGACTCGTCACCAATCCTCCGTATGAGTGGGCAATGACATCAACTTCAAAGATACCCTCGTTTCGTAACTGTACTAAGAGTGGTAGTAGAAACTTCTCGGTTACCAGCCGTGGTGAAAGGCGCCAATTATACGGAATAACAATCACCCGGCGACCCTGTTTTTCAAGCGCTGTCATCATGTCGATATAGGCAGGGGTTGTCTTCTGGTGAATAAACCAATTGGTTACCAATGCTTTTTCTGGATCCGGCACACTGAGGCCCTGGGGATGAAAAGAAGTGCCGAGACCTGGCAAGAAAACAATTGGTGGTAAGCGCTTCTCTTTCCCGCACTGCAACCCAGTAAGTAGCAGACGTACCCGGGTACTGTACCGGGAAGACACTACGCAGCCAGGCACCGCAAGTTCAGTAGATTCAATTTGATACACCTCAGGGATATCAAACTGCACCTCAGTACCAGGAGAAAGAGGATTCTGCACAGACAGTCGCATTGCAAGCCCTGGTTGCTCATCAAACACAACGAGGCCCATCAGTAACAACTGAGGGGTTGGATGAAACTGAACATCTTCGATATGCGTAGCTTCCCGCCCCGTCTCGTTTAGGCGATATGCACGAATCTGTTGCACCGCGCCCGCATGCAACTGAATACTACTTAAGCGAAGGGAGCGAGACCCTCCAAGAACATGTGGACGTGAAGCGCCATGGATGTGCACATCATTCATTACCACATACCCGCCATCAACCCCCTGAATACCCTGCCACATCGCACCCTCAGCACCCCGAAGTACTACTGGGCTTGGGCCAGTACCGGAAAGTGTGAGATTGCCCTCCAACTGAAAGGTGGTATCTGCCGAGAACTCAACTATCACACCTTGCCGAGCCGTGAGTGTAGCACCCTTCCCCACGAAAATTCCGGCAACTGAATAGGGGACAGCGCGAGCGGGGAGTGTGCAACTTGTAGTGATAACAAGCCGCTCCTGCGGCTTCACCGTACATACCCGCTCCGCCGCGCCAAGTGAGAGTGGCCAGAAAAGTATGAGAAAAAGAGGGGAGAAGGAGGGGAGTCGCATACCCCCACCGTACTCACCCACTATGACAAACCCCTGACGAACTCATGAAGAAAATCTGATGACTCCCAAAATCACTTACCAGTAATCATTCTAGTGCAGTGAACTCAACCATGCCGCGTGATATACTGCCCCATCCTCCTCGCTTATCACCGGAAAGAGACACTGATGCCGATGGCTTACCAGCGAGTTTTTTGCTCCGATCTCCCACAATGCCAACAGTTTTTTGAGTTGCTCCCCTACCCGCTCCTGTTCAATAATCCAGGTAAGTGATCCTAAGAAGCCATACCATTCAGACTCAGGCACCCCTTGCGCAAGCGCTACCTGTCGCTCGGGACTGCTTCGAATAAATTGCCGTGCAGTACCGAAGATGTCTGGCTCCTCCTGATAGAGTAATGACGCAATCTCAGTAATCTCCGCCGATGTTGCCCCCATGCGCACTCGCTCAGCCATCATGTGCAAGAACCATGAGCGCACATCGGTAAGTGGTTTTCGTTTTCTAGTTACTGCTCGCTCAAGGATTCCATACGCTTTTGCAATACCGGCAAGTGCAGCGCGCTGATCTGTTAGATCAGGATACTGCGCACCCCACCACTGACTTAGCGCTCCTGGTGAAGGAACTTCGGCATGCTGCAACCGCCAGCCGGCTTCGCGAAACACCGCTTGCTGCTTTTCAGTCAGTGCGACTGATCGGCCACAGAGAAAAAAGTCATCCGGAAACTGCATTCGCACCCAGGTATCGGGTAGCTTCTCAGCGTGATCAACTATGCAGAGGGTCGGCTGTGTAAAGAGCCCTTGTTGAATAGTCGCCGTGCGAAGTGTAGACAATCCTTCATCGGTTGCTGCATCAGCCACAATAAGTAAGCCGTCATCATACCGGGCTCGAAATCGTGCTGACCACTGTTGCTGCAAACGCCGCGCTAGTACATCGTCACTTCCCCAGGCAATCAGTGCATTCATCGGCGGCCGCCAATTTGCTGCTGGGCTTCACGCGTTAAGTCACGCTCACGCAAGAGTGCGCGTTTATCAGCTCCCTTTCGTCCCTTACCCACCCCAATGCGCACCTTTACCCAGCCGCGGGTAGTGTGGATATCAAGGGGCACAACAGTGGCACCCTTTGCTTCCTGTAAGGTAGTCAGCTCAGCGAGCTCTTTGCGGGAAAGGAGCAAAAGCCTGCTGCGATCAGGCTCAGCGACTTCAGGAATATGCAGCCCCACCAAAAATGGACGACGAATCGCACCTTGGAGAAGGTATTTCACGTATGCCCCGTTTAGAACTGCTCGCCCGGCTCGAATCTGTTTTACTTCAGGTCCGGTGAGAGAAAGACCCGCCTCATACGATTCCTGCACCGCCACATCAAAACGGGCCTTACGATTCTCGGCGTAGGGCGCCTTCCCCTTTTTCTCTTGCTGCTTCGCAGCTTGTCGTTCAATCTTGTGTTTCATGTTGGCCATTAAAAAGTTGCTCGAACAACTCCCACTCATCAATAATAACGGAAATAACGGCGGCGATGGGAATCGCTAAGAGCGCTCCACCCATCCCGAAGAGCGTACCTCCCACCAATACGGAAATAAGTACCAGCACCGGAGATACACCAACGGCACGTCCCATAATACGTGGTACCAGGAAGTGATTTTCGAGTAGTTGCACCCCTCCTCCCACCACCAGTGCCAGAATAATTCCGGCAACAAGCCCATGCTGAGAAATGGTTATCAGCACCGCGGGGATCACGCCAATAATTGGCCCAATCAACGGAATCAGCTCGGTAAGTCCTGCCCATGCCGCTAGCGGCAATGGGGTGGGTAACCGAAAGATCAGATAAACCACGTAATCGATGGCACCAATAATTAGCATGAGGGTAACCTGACCACGCAACCAACGCCCAAGGCGTTCAGAGATTTTATTTGTAATCTCATACACCGGTTTATAGCGGTTACGCGGCAGAATTTGCGCAAAGAAATCTTTGGCATTTTTCTCTTCTAGCAACAGGTAAAAGCTAATGACAATACCCGCAACCACCGTTGCGATGCGACCTAATGCACCCACTGTTGTCTGAAGAATGGTTGGCGAAAACGAAGCAAGCTGGCGCTGCACGCTACTTGCCACCGTTTGCCCAACACTTCCCGTACCGACGTAACGCTGGATATTCTCAGCAACCTGATCACTATTTGCCGCCAATTGTTGGAGCTGACTAAAAAACGTAGGTACAATCTGCAGAGTAATCACTGCGACCACCCCCGCAAAAAGAATATAGAAAAGTGTCACCGCCAACGTGCGGTTCATATAGCGCTGCCAACTCACGATCGTTGGGTTAATCGCTGCAACCGCGATAAACACGGCAACCAGCATGAGGAGCACTTCTCGGAGCGCCACAATTAATACCAGCGCCGCCAAGAGTGCAATGATGCGAAAGAGCGACATCCAACTGATTTCAATAATAGTGCGGTGCGGCGTTGCCATACACCTAATCTAGCAGGAAACCTCGCCATGTATTAGTCTAGTGCCATGCATCGCGTAGCAATTCCCACCCTCAGTCTCTGGGCGCGGCCCGAACGAGTTTTTGGCACACAGGTAAGTCAGCTTGTGTATGGACAATCTGTAGAGATCCTCCGCAAGGATGCGGGCTGGGCACTGATTCGCGGCCTCTCTGACTATTATCCTGGATGGGTTATGCAAGAGTTTCTTGCAGAAGATGACGGACAAGCACGCACACATCGCGTACACGAGGCCTTTGCCAGCGAAGAACTACATGGAAACATGACGATTTTCCCTCGCTATTCCGAATTCACTGAAGCGCCATACCCAGGAAGCAGAAAGCTCGAGCGTGCAGAATTTGCCTGCTCACACCTGGGAACACCCTATGTGCGTGGCGGCACTACGCCATTTGGCTTTGATTGCTCAGGCTTTATCCAGCACTGCCTCCGTAATGAAGATATCTTTCTTCCGCGCGATGTCTGGATGCAGTATACCGATAACCGCCTTGACGGTGGCGAGTCGTTCGAAGACGCACTTCCGGGGGACCTCCTCTTCTTTGGTCCTCCACAGCGACCAAATCATGTCGCAATCCTGCTAACAGAATCTACTTTTGTACATGCCAGCAACCCCTATGGTGGTGTAGTTATGAGTAAATGGCTACCTGACCTGCGCTATCGCCCAGAATTTATCGGCTGGCGACGCATCCCCGTAAACTGCCCTCGAGAAATACCGCCCACTCAACGAGAGGGATTTAGTAATCAGGTATAGATTTTCCTAGGGGAAACCAACACTTCGAATTCAAGAACGGCCGGTGTGCATCGTGCACGCCGTCTGAGAAATGCTACTCATCTTCGTCAGTGCGGTAGATGGCGTGTGGAGTAAAAAAATAGTCTCCTAGAGCCTATTTTTTATTGACACCCCCAACCGGAACATGTTCGAAAAAATTCGAGTACTCCAGGGAACGAAGTAGATGAATTTAGGGAAATCTATCTCCGTGAGTATGGCAGAGTGATTTC